>NZ_JADQBH010000287.1 GCF_016278715.1 Marinilabilia sp.
TCGGGGCCTAAAGGTCCTTGATCTGTGTGGAGCTCCCGGTGGAAAATCTACTCTGATTGCTTCTTTCCTGGCGGGTGAAGGACTTGTGGTGGCCAATGAGGTGATTCAGAGCAGAGCGCGCATCCTTCGTGAGAACATCATCAAATGGGGGGCGTCCAATGCAGTGGTCACTCAGTCCGATCCATCGGCTTTTGCCAAATTACCCGGTTTGTTTGATGTGATGGTGGTGGATGCACCCTGCTCGGGCGAAGGGATGTTTCGCAAAGGAGAGGTGGCTCGTCGCGAGTGGTCGGTTGAGAATACCCGGCATTGTGCCGTTCGTCAACGCCGCATTCTTTCTGATTCCTGGGATGCGCTGAGGGAAAACGGCTGGTTAATTTATTCGACCTGCACTTTTAATCCCGAAGAGAACGAAGAAAATCTCAAATGGTTGATGGATGAGAAGAGGGCAGAGGTAATGAAATTGGAAGTGCCGGACGATTGGGGCATTACATCGGTAGAAATCAGCGATGGCAACGGACTGGCTTTTTATCCGCACAAAGTCCGGGGAGAAGGGTTTTTCGTGGCTTTGTTGCAAAAAAAGGAAAGTCCCCGTTCTTTTAAAACCAACAGTGCCAAACGCAAAGCGGTGAAGGTTCCTCAGGAGTTACGCGCGCTCATCAAAAATCCTGATCGATATACTTATTTTGAGCGAAATGAGCTTTGGTCTGCTTTCCCGGAAAAGTACATGAATGCGTTGCAATCCATGCAAAAGCAACTTTATCTGTTGCATGCGGGTATTCCCCTTGGCACTGTTGGACGCAAAGGTTTTGTGCCCGACCATGCGCTGGCAATGAGTTGGGAGTGCAGCGACAATTTCCCGGAGCTGGAACTGTCGGAAACGGAGGCTCTTCACTATCTGAAAGGAGAACCTCCGGTAGCCGAAGGAAGTTCGGAGCGTGGGTTTTTTCTGATAACGTGTAACCGAAACCGGCTTGGATTCGTTAAAAACGTGGGAAATCGATTTAATAACCTCTATCCCAAAGAGTGGCGCATCAGAATGAAAATTGATGGAACTACTTAAGAAATTGAAAATTTTGAATCATATAAGATTAATAATTACGGCTGACTGGTTAAAAATTGGTTTTAGAAGAAAATCGATTTGCCATGTTTGCAATGATTGAGGGATGTATGGTTATGGAGGATTTTTTGTCCACCGAGTATTAAGAATCTGACAAATCCTTAATTCAACCTTTTCAGTTAAAAAGAACCCAGGCTGAAAGCCTAACTTACAATAGCCCGGGGCACCACCCCGGGGCACGAAATTTTTTCCATAAATTCGTTTTATTGGCCGCGAAGCGGCCAATAAAACGGTTTTTTGGGTTTGTTCAGCATTCCCGGGACGTTGCCCCGGGTTAAAATTAAAACCGGCCTTCAGCCTGAGGGTTATTTATTTGAAAACATCTTTCTGGATTAGGGGTGAAAACCTTTTCGGAAAATGTGTATAAAACAATTAGTTTATTTTTATTGTCGGTCTGACAAATCCTTAATTCAACCTTTAAAGTAAAAAAGGACCCAGGCTGAAAGCCTAACTTACAATAGCCCGGGGCACCACCCCGGGGAACGAAATTTTTCCCATAAATTCGTTTTGTTGGCCGCTTTGCGGTCAATAAAACGGGTTTGTTTGGTTCGGTTTACAATCCCGGGACCTTGCCCGGGTTAAAATTAAACCCGGACTTTGGACTTCGGCCTGATGTTTGTCTATTTGAAAACCACATTCGGGATAAGGGATGAAATCCCTTCTGGACAAATGATTAAGACCCAATTGCCCCCAAAAGCATTAAATAGTTGCCATATTTCAACTATTTAACTTTTTTTGTTATATAATCAGGATAAAACTATCTTCGGGCATTTCTGATGTCCCGTTGGTTTATTGTTAGGGTTTTTTTATTACAAACGACAATTTTATTATGAAGAAATCTTTGTTTTTATTGCTGGCTCTCGTTTTCATTTTTGTTGCGTGCGATGACGATTCAGAGGTAACCACCAAAAATGGAAAATCGTTTGCCGATTGTGTAGTAAGTTTTGAGCAGAATGATGATTTGGAAATTGTGACATTCAACCTGGAACAGTTTCCCAAAGCCGGCAATACCATTATGCACACTGCCGAACTGTTGCAGCATCTGAATGCCGATGTGGTGGCTGTTCAGGAAATTTCCAGCGAGGGCGCTTTGGTCGAACTGGCCAATCAAATGATGGGTTGGGAGGCTGTTTTTACGACTGCACCAACCTCCTACGGACAATCTTTGGGTTATTTGGTTAAAGCTACTGAGGTTGAGGTTTTGGATGATTATACCCAGGCCTGGTTTGAGGAGGATACCTACAATTTCCCGCGGACACCTTTTGTGATTAAAGTTCGACATCGCGAAAGCGGAATGGAAACTCTTTTAGTGAATCTGCATCTGAAGGCCATGGGCGACGATACATCTGTCGGTCGCCGCCGGGTGGCATCACAAAAGCTTCAGGAGTTTCTGGATACCAATTATCCTGACGATTTTGTGATTGTACTGGGCGATTTCAATGATGAAATTAATGAAGAGAAAGCCATCGATGATGTATTTTCTAATTTCACGGAAGATGCTGACGCATATCGCTTTACCGATGCCACTGTTGCCGACGGGGGCGAGGAATTCTGGTCTTATCCTTCATGGCCGAGTCATATAGACCATATTCTGATTACCGATGAGTGGTTCAACTATTGGGAATCCACAACGACCATTCGTCCCGACCAGTGTTTCGAGGATTATGAAGACTTTATTTCCGATCACCGTCCTGTGGTTGCGATTTTTGATGTAAATTAGTTTTCGAAAGAACTGAGTGGGGAAAAATAAACCTGGTTTCAAGTCCACCACAATACTTGGAATCTGACAAATTTTCAATTGACCCTTTTTTAAGTCAAAAAGAATCCAGACTGAAAGCCTAACAAAAAATAGCCCGGGGCACCACCCCGGGAATAGTAAATTTCCCATAAATTCGTTTTGTTGGCCGCCTTGCGGCCAACAAAACGAATTTATGGGTTTGGTTTGGGCCCCCGGGACGTTGCTCCGGGTTAAAGTCAAACCCGGCCTTCAGCCTGATGATTGTTAATAGAAAAACCATAATCGTGATTAACGATTTGGTGATGGAATCCTTTTTGGAAAAAGGTTAAAGTAATTTGGTTTTTTAAAACCATTACAATATCTGGAATCTGACAAATTTTCAATTGACCCTTTTTTAAGTCAAAAAGAATCCAGACT
>NZ_JADQBH010000123.1 GCF_016278715.1 Marinilabilia sp.
ATTCTGTCCAAGATAATCAGTAATATCAATAACCTCCTCTTTCCATTTTGTCTGCCCAGTCAATCCGCCAGCAGTCATCGGAGTTCCATTGATATACACATCACCATAATCGTATCCGGCCTGTCCACCTGCTTTCCAGTAGAATTTCAACTCAGCACTTTTATATTTTGAAGGGATACTAACTGAAGTAGAAAAATCTGACCATAAAACTCCACTATGATTACCCCCATTATAAATTGGTTCCGTGTTCCCAAACTGCACAATATGTGCTGATCTGCTTCCGCGAAAAGAGGTAGCCATACCGTTCAACAACCAGTTATCTGACCAATAGATATTTTCTGATTCAATTGACCATGTATATCCATTGCTACTTAACCAATCTCCTGTATCTGGATTACCATCCGTTATATTTGTAATACCATTTGTCCCCTCAAAATCCTCATAAAAAACAGTAGATGCTCCAATCGTAGTACCATTAGCCGTTTGTCCTGCCAGTGCATATTCATGAGTGATGGGATCGTAACTCCAAATCTTATAGAAACGTGTTTGAAATTCATTCAGTAACGATTCAGTAAATGAAACACCAGTACTGCTCATTAACACTGAGCCACCATTGCTTCCTGCAGGATCTCCGACAGCCAGGGCAACACCATCTTGCGGTATAAAATCAATTTCACCATTAGCCCCAACCAACAGATATTCCATGTTACTACCTGGTTCTGTCCATGAAACACCTATGGAGCTATTGGTAATATCAGAAACTTTAAAATTCTCAACTTCTGGCAAATCGGATCCAACAACTTTAATATTATTTACATCCCAGCTTCCCGCAACTTCATTGGTGCGCACAAATGCCAGCCTCACAAGCTGACCGCTCCAGGATGAAATATTAATTCGTTGAGAGGTCTCTATTGTTTGAAGCGATGTCCATTGTTTTACAGTAACAAAACTTGATGGAGCAGGTGCCGAACCGCTATTATCCTGTGCAATCAAAACAGCAAATGATGATCCTGTGCTTCCTGCCCGAATATCAGAATATTCCAAAAAGTTGCTGACATCCTTAAGTTGAATTGCAGGAGAGATTGCCCAGTTTTGAGCATACATATTGCCTGAATTTCCGCCTCCGCCACCTCCCTTGGTGCCTACATACAAACCATTTCCCGTCAGGTCCCATGCAGTCTTCTCAACATCAATCTGCACCTCTGCCCAGTTGGTGGCATCAGCCTTGGTATATGGTAATGGAGTCTGCCCAAACGCCTCAAATCCGACTCTTAAACCAAATAACAGCCCTATCAATACTATGTAAAATTTCTTCATATCACTAAAACCTTTAACCCTGTTCAAAAGAATAAACTTTTACGATTATGCTACTTTCTACTGCGAGAGAGGCAAAGGGTTGTTTTCTTTTGATAAATCGAAATTTTCTACTGACGAAATTCTATTTCAGGCTGATTAAAACGCAATTGTAAAAAAACCTTAACGAGAAAGTCCCGCTGCTCAAGGGTTTGAGGCGGGACTAAGAACCCCCTAAATCTTCCCAAGGGGGACTTTAAAAAAAGAGGGGACTTAAAAGTGACGGATCAGCGCTCAGGGTCGCTGCTTTACCCGATAAGAATCCGCCACACCTGCGTCATGGCGTCTCTGCGTTTAGGCTTTTTTAACGGACTATTGTAGACCAATCGTCCGTTAAACTTTTAGAAGAGCCTCTGATCCAGTTATTTGAAATCAAACGGATTTTTGTGTTAAAATGCAGATTTTCAACATTATATGATTCATCTTATATCTTATATCTAAAAGTCTAACGGTCTATTGGTATATCTTACTTCCGCATAACTTTTGCAGTCTTCTGTTGTGCACCGGCAGTAACTTTCAACAAATAGACTCCGGTGGCATCTGGCAAATCTATTTCAGTTTTATTAGATTCCGATTTGGTACTACTGATTTGGCGCCCGTTGATGTCGGTTAAATCAATATTGGCAGCGCCTTCCCGCAACAAATCCCGGCTAATGGTGACACTTGCATAATCTCCATAACCATATATTTCTATCTCCCCTTTTTCATTGACTTTCGACTGGTTATTCACACTCGTAGCGACTTCCAGTACCGGACTTAAATGCAGAACAAAACGATCGTGAACATCGCCCATTTGTTGCGGAGTATAAATATATCCCTCAGTGTGGCGCATATCAATCATAGAACCAGCAACCTTATCTTCAATAAAAACATCATATTCAACCGGGAATTCATCCAGTCTCAACGACAATACTACTTCCGAATCCACCTGGTTTCGAATGGCGATTGGAATACTCCGAGGTCCGCCTGTGAGGGAAGAGAATCCGTTGATGGACATTTTTTTATCATCCACCCATGAATAAATCTCCGGCACTTTACTGGAAGTATTAAACATTTTTTCCGAATCGGCCCCGTCAAAACCATCAATGAATTTCTCATTAAAGTAAATCACGGCCACATCAGAAATGAACTCATTGGTTTGCATCAATTTCAGCATATCCAGGCTTTCTAAACTTGCAGAAGCACTTTTCAGGGGCATCGAATTATCTGAAACCCGCGCTTTGTTGGTCAAATCGATAGTCGCATCTCCGGAAGGCGTATCATTAACCTTCACCCACACTGATTGGAGGGGCGAGATGGTTCCAATATTCTGAGCAGTATAACCCTGAGAAAAGAACCTCCTGATTCGATGGTGGAATGTCCGGTAACGCCATTGTATGTAATCATATAATCCCCAACCTGACTCCCGGCATAGACACGATAGTAAATTGTTTTCGATAAATTATCACTGATGGTAACGCCCGTATCTTCCACATCATCAATATCCCACTTAATGGCTGATGGATATGGATTTGAAAACAGATAATAACCTTTACCATAGGGAATCGTCCAACTCAAAGGCCCTGTATTCAGTTTCCCACTATTGGATATGGTATGGTCACTTTCATAAAAAACCATAATTCCTTCCATGGGATTAATCAATGTAGAATTATTTATAATGCGCTGCCATTGAGTTGTGCTTCGATAAACCCAACTGGTAATTTCCTGAGCATCGTACGTGGCACCAGAAGGCGACACAAAAGGCTGCCCCAAGCGATACCATTGATTGGCTTTAACCGGCAATTCGATGCGTCCGTTTCCAGAATCCGTATTGCCGACAGGAACATTCAGTGCAGACACATTATCAGGGTTCGACTTCAGGAAAATTTCCCCGTTGTTGACAAGGCTGTTATCTACTGTTAATGTAGCACCAGCCTCCAGTGTTATCATTGCATTGGGATATATCAGCAAGTCTTTGCAAAAAGCATCCCCATTAATTACAGGCTGCTGCCCTCCTGATGGATTTTCCGGTATATCCACCTCGGTACTCATAGACGGAACAGTGCTACCCACCCAGTTGGAAGCGTCAAACCAGTCTGCGGTAGCACCTTCCCAGGAATAAGTATATACCGTGGTTCCTCCTATGGTAAAATTGTTTCCCGCCACAAACTCATTAAACCTCACTGGAGAATCGGTTTTAATAGTCCCGAACGAAGTTCCCTGGTCTTCCCTGTCACTACCAGCAACCGACCAGGCATCAGGCTCCAAATCACTCCAGGTTACCACTCTTAAGTCGTTTCTCTCCGAAGGATCCGCAGAAACGCCACTTTGTGAATCCCAACGAATCGTCACATCAGCATCGGCACCATCAGGACCTTTTACATTCCAGTACTCCTTTTTACTTACAAACTCCAGAGGAGGCACAAAACGCTCTGTATCCAGTCCGCTGTTGCCGGGATTCTGGTTGTGATAGGTGGCAATCCATGGCAAGGCTGATCCCGATTGAACATGAGATACAAGCAATGCTCCATATCGACCTCCATTCCCAACAGGAAAAGAGAAGGAACCACCATTAGAAATAGTCTTTTCAAAAGGACCGGAGACATAGGAAGAAGGGCCACCTCCTACCACCGCATCAGCAGATGCATTAGTAACAGCAAAACGATTCCCCGCTGTATTGTTCACGACACCATCTGTAAGGGTGAGTGCTTTTTGCACTTCCACAACTGTTTCCAACAAAATGCCAATGGGATTATTAACCTCCAAATAATTAAATCCATTATCTCCATCAAAAACACCGGGTCCTGATATTTGCTGTGTTGCCTTACCGTTAAAAATCCACTTTGCATCTGCACTTGTTCCGGCATCAAACGAACCTGAAGCAAATTCAAAACTACCTTTCAAGCTAATTATGCAGTTGTGCTCGTTAATTAAATCAGCACCTGACAAAAGAATGTTACCAGAAATCTGCAATGGAATATTGGGCAGACGACGCTCCCCGGTTCCGCTAAATATTAAATTATTAACCTTACTAAAACTACCCAACACATCATAATTACCGTTACCGGCAAACTCAAAAGTGCCCGATTGCAGGAAACCGTCATAGACACCTGCAGGAAGGTTTCCACTTTCGAGCGTTAGAATGCCATCACCAAAAACATCGCCCATCCGATGCCCAAAAGTAGAACCCACTTTGAGTTTTCCAGAGCCATTTATAGTGGTTCGGTAGGATGAAATGTAATTTATTGGCAGATTCACTTCGTGTTGGATATAAACCATTGCTCCACTTGGGCCTCCACCCGGCACGGTACCTCCGGGCACGGGATAAGTATCCCATATAATCTCATCAGACCAGGCACCGCTTATTTTAGTAGTGTATCCGGGAACCTGATCGGGAATCGCGGTATCCATGCCGGCTGTATAATCCCCGCTTATTCCGTCATCGTTGGTTCCGCTAAAAGTAAACACCAACTCACTGGAAGCTTCATCAATAACTCCTTCCCCGCTGAATTTATTCCATTGACCTGAATTGTCGGATAAAAGCCGTGCAATCAAATAATCCTGAATGGCATTCGGATATTCCACAGCAACATCGCTCTCAACATATTTCATTCTGGCAGACGCTTCGAATCCTGATACCCCCTGTGCCCGCAACACCCAATGATATTGAAGAACATTGGCAGGATCCGGAACACTGGAATGGGGTTCATTGGAAGGTTTGACAATAAGGCTGCCACCAGAGACTGAATTTGCAGAAATATTCAAGCTAACAGGAGTATATTTTCCTTTTGCCCCCATCGGAAAAACAAAATCACTCGCTCCTGATGGAAAAATCTTCTTTACCCCGTTATCAGTGAAAGAAATATTGGTCTGAATCATTTTTGAAGCCGAGAAAGGAGCAATTTCACTAACTTCTTCAATTACGCAACTTTCATCCAGAATAAGTAAATTCTTGTCTATATTAAGAATTCCCCGTTCCATTCTTAAAACATGGCTGACAGAAAAATCGTTTCCTACAGGAACAACAACCCCGGAGGGATTATTTATGGTCAGTTTTCCAAATTTTCCGTTTCCGGCAAGCACTTGTTCCGATGTTCCATCAAACACAATTCCATTTCCGGAACCCCCAAAAAGATGGAGCCCATCAAACACAGCATTACCCTTTAAAAAAACCGTATTACTATTATCTGTAAGCGTTCCCGAATAAAATTCAAATCGGTTGTTGATATTCAATTCAGCACCAGCTACATCAAGCGCAAGATTTCCGATTCCTGATTTGATAAAATTGTAAAACCCGGTATCACCGGTAATTAACTGGCTGGTTATGCCGGAAAACAGCGTGGTATTTCCATCAGGAATATAAGTCCCATTATTGGTCAAATTACCCGATAAGTTAACATCAAGACCATTGGCTCTGAAAGAAGTTCCTCCGGAAATGGTAAGGTTTTCCAATGTAAGGGGAGCAAGTTCCAGATCCAGAACGGGATTATTGGCCGATTGATTATCAACCACCACATTTCTCAAAACTGCCGAAGAATAGAACCCGATACTTTGCCCGGCCACAGTATTGACCCCGCCGATATGAACCGCCGAATTGGCCCCTAAGTCCACATTACTTTCATCAAGATCAAGATAAAAAGAAGGCACAGCCGCATTAGGCAGAGCATTGGCAATGGTCAATTCGGAACCTTCGACCTGTGAAAACGTAGATTCATTAAGCATCTCAAAGACACCGCGAGAAGTTTCACCACCATCATTGGCATTGGTACCAATGATAATATCGGAATTGTTGTGCTTTTGGCTAAAATGCAGGGTGCCCTCTTCTGTTGCTGTGCTTCGCCGGATTTGAGACCCCACGTAAAAGTTTCCCTGAAATACATCAATAACAGAATTTCCGGAAGAAGTATATTCAATGTAATTATTAATTCCGCCATTGATGAACCAATTCGTACCCAAACCAACATTGATACGGCCATCGAGCCAGATACCGGTATTGTTGCCGGTTACTCTAACTATACTTTGTTGTTCGGTATTCAATTCAGCTTCTGCCGGAATCCGGAAATCAGCGCCGCCCGATGACAATGTAATGTCAATACCGGGATCGCTCAATTGCAGGCGACCACTTATCAACTCAAGAGATTTTTCATCCCCATTAGTGGGCCCGTAAAGTGTAAAAAAGTCCTGAAAATCAAAACTGCGCCCTTCCATTTTGTTCATGACAAGGCGGTAAAAACCAACGGGCATCCCATCAACATTTGTCATCTTCGCATCAGCATCTCCAAACAATTCAAGAATGACGTTATTGCCTCCACTATTGTCCGAAAACAAATCAAATTTATCCCCCTGAGTCAATTCAATATCCCCTCCCACTCTGAAGCGGTGTTCAAGATTTCTGGCTATTGAATTATCCACAATAACACTATTACCATAGGCATTGTGTAAGCTCAAATTGCCGTGGAGAGTTAATTCTCTGGCAAAATCATCAGGAAACTCAATAATACCGTTAAGATAATCACCTAAACCCAAGTCTCCATTTACAGTCAGGTCATGTTCAAGGCGCAAAGTAGCCTGATGGTCGACTTGTAAATCGCCCATTATCGTTGCCTCATCAGGAAAAAAGACAGTCCGGATACCCCCTCCCTCGATCCTTACATTCGGATAAGAATTAAACATAGATGGTAATTGAACATCCGTTCCGCTTACCAAAAGAAATAAAACACGGGATCCCTGCGCATAATTATTAACAAACCGACCAAAATCACCGCTGATATTGCCTGGATTGGAAGGATTAACACGAATATCCAAAATCCCGTTTCCATCAACAACGCCCATATCGAAAGTTGCGCCATTTTCTATAAACAAACGGGTATCCTCCACACCGGGATCATCACTTGAATTAATGATGACCCCGGACAACTTATAATTATCGGTAGCACGATAAGCCATGTGATGCTGGTTACCCCCACCATCACCAGGGTCAGCCCCACCATAGCCAATAACAGCAATATCACCATCCTGAGGAAAATCGCCTGCAGCAGCTCCGGTATGCGATTCCGTACTCCAGTTGTTTCCATTACTCCACACCGGAACATTGGGCAAATAATAAGAAGAGGACGGGGTAATACTGTAAAAAACAGTTGGCTGATTAAATTCGTATTTATTTCCAATCGTGTAATCCCCGGTAAGAAATGCACTATAAGGGAACTCAAGTTTATTGCCGTTTTTAACATTTCCGGCATCGTACCAGGCATAATCGTCCGGCCAAAGGTTCAGCCCATTGGTTACACTTCCCGGAATTGCGCCCGGGCCATAGGTAAACGTATATTTTAAATCATTGTGAACCAGACCTAAAAAGCCTGTTGTATCAACAACCCAGTAGTAAGGAATAGCATTACTGGCAACTGTGGCAGATGGATGATAATCATTGACGGGATTCACCGAAATCGTGCCGGCTTCATTTATGATAGCACTTTGGGTAACAACAGTGGGACAATAATCAGTGTCCGTACCAACAGGAAAAACCGTTTCTGCACCAGCCGCCCCCAAGGAAAAATCAATAAACAGACTTAATCCGCCATCGGAAGCATTTCCGGCTGTTTTAAACATCTTGGAACTACCAAACCCACTACCCATGATTGCTTCGGAGACATCCAGGTTGTAAGTATCCAAATCCACTACCCCGGATGTGAGGATAAAGTCAGCTACATTAATATTGCTCAACAGTTTAGCGCCATTAACATTGTTAAGTTCCAGATGACCAAAACTCTGTTCCTTGCCCAAACTCCCTTTAATGGTCTGTAAAGTGCTTCCGTTAAGAACCATTTTTCCTGCACTGGCATTCGATGCAATAATTTGACCATCAACAATTTCAATATTACCATGTAAATCCACATTCCACTGGTCAACATCCAGTTCGCCACGTTTGATATTAACATTACCATTAATCAAAAGCGGTGGATTACTGGCTGCCCGGCCATTACTTGAAATTTCCAACCTGTTGAACAGCGATGGGTCGGAACTTTGTTCCTTATCGAGTTCCAGATTATTAAAAGTCAATTCGTGCGCATTTGTAGTATTGCGCACATAAATGTTGGAAAGGCTGTTTCCGGTAAAACGAGTGGTATTGGAGCCGGAAATGTAGGAAGCATTGTCTTTTAAGTCGAAATTTCGCCCGATAGCAACATCGAAACCTCCGGCATTCAGCTCCGAGCCCGAATCAATTAATAAATCATTAAGTACCTCAAGAGGTTCCAGAAGAGTTAAAGTAGAATTATTAACCACCTGCAAATTATAGAAAGGAGCCGTGGAAAGAACCTGGGCATTATTACTGCTGTTGATGTAAACGGTACCTCCGGAAACATTAAAATTTCCGTCGGCGCTGGCAATATGAATGGCGTTAGGGGTATGGCCATTGATGTTATCAATATACAATGCGCCCCCTTTCATGGAAAAAACCATATCCGGATTGTCGAGATTCAGTAAAGCCCGGGTTGCATCCGACCCATGCTCACTGGTTACTCTTACTTCACCACCATTCAATATAAAAGCAAAGTTCCCGGAAGAGGAGGAACTACTTACTGCTATTTGATTGGCTTCAAGTACGCCGCCATCAACCTGAATGATACCGGGCGCTTCATCGCGAAAATTAATAGCCTCGCCTTTTCCCAGGTACCAATAACCATTGATAACATGTAGTTTTCCATAAGGATACAAAGCCTGCTCACCAGAGCCTGTATTGATACCACTTGGTGTACCATGAGACAATCCCGAAAAATCGCTGTTCTCATCAGCAGAATTCTGCACAAAAACCCCGGGTCCGTCGAGGACAAGACCGGCCCGCCGACCAATTGTATAATCCCTTGTCCCTTCGGTAAGAGAAGGAATAAAAACGCTGCCGGTAAGTCTTAATGAGCCATTGGCGATCCAGAGAGCTTTCCGGTTTTCCGGATGGGCCGCATCCGAGTTGTCCCACTCCCCATCGTTTTCACCAAAAAGAGCAAAATAGGCCTTATTATCGGCATATACCTCCAACTCAAAACTTCGGTTACTTCCTTTATCCACAACCAAATTATACAAATCGGTTGTATTATTGCAATTTAAGACATTGTTGGACGATCCATAAAAGACCAAAGAAACCGCACCGGTTGTAGCCCTTGAAGCATAATCGGGCACCAGCTGGTTTGTCATGCGCACGGTTCCGTTATTTTCAAAGCTGCCTCCCACGCGAAAGACATGAAATCCTTTATGATAATTCCCATAGCCGCTTTGCGAAGTTAAATCATAACCATCCGCGGTGCCCACAGTAATATTTCCATCTGTCTGAACAATAACATTATTGGAAATATCAAGATTCCGTGGAGTAGTATTGCTGTTGTCATTGATTTGAAGAGTCCCCTTTTTTATGATTAAATCTCCAACAAGGGTATAATCAGTATTTAAAACAAGGGCACTTGCTCTGTTATCCATACTGAGAATGACATCATTAAATGTGCGACTGTTTGCCAGGGTAGCTCCCGCTCCATAAAATTCAACCGTCCCTTTTCCTTCGGAAGCAAATTTTGATGCATCTCCCGTAGGGAAGTTATCTCCCTGCAACAATATTCTGCCATTTCCGGCAATCTCTCCAAAAGAATGACCCGTTGTTCCGGCAATGTTGAGTCGTCCGTTCACTTCAACAGAACCATTTTTAAGATTGTTGGTATTCACATCAACGGTCCGTCCGTTAAGAATAACAACTTCATCATTTTCGGAGTTTTCAGGAGTTAAATGATCGGGATTGTCAGGCAAAGCGCCTGATGAGTCGAGGGTCCAGGTCTCCCAATCTTCCCAATTGCCACTTATCAGGGTGTACCAAATTTTGCTTTGTTTGCCCTGAACCGGACTTTCCGATTGATTTAAAGTACCCAATGTAAAGTATCCGTTTTGAAGATTGGAATCCTGAACATTGAAAAGCACTTCAGGCCCCGATACTTCTGCTGCGGTGGCAACTATCGAAAACCCATTGAGGGGAGTTGTCTTGTACAACAAAACATAATCGTCAGGTCTGGGCGGATTATACCCCTTTTCAAAGGCGGTTGGGATGTTGAATGAGAAGCGGGTACTCACATTACCCGTTTTCTCAACATACCACTCACGATTCCAGGCGGCCTCTGCCCCTGAAGCGGTTACATCAGAACCAACGTTAATTGAAGTAGCTGTATTGTCGGCATTGTTATGTGCAAAAAGAACATATTCTCCGGTATCGAAATCAGAATCTGAAAGTATTCTCAATCCTGAAGAATAACCTGAATTTTGGGAACCCCCGATTTCATTTCCTATCCCTGAAAGATTATGAACATAGGCAGGATCGCCTGAAGAATAAAGATCATTTGCAATAACAATCCCATATCTAGCATTGATATAGTTTTCAACGATAACACGTGAAGCAGCAGATAAATTGCTGGCAAATAGAATCACTTCAGCTATATTGCCATTCCATGCAGAAGAACCATCTTTAGGCCCTTTCCCCAGCAACACCTTTTGTGCTCCGGAAAGCAATCCATTTTTGACACCACCATCTGCTGAAAGTGCATCGCTCTTTCCATCCACAAACAGTTGCATTGAACTGCCACTTTTCCATGAAAGCGAAAGAAGTTGAGGTGTTATAGACTGGACTCCGGAGGAAGATTCTATCTGAATATCACCCAATGTAGTCCTCAGACCAACTTTTACGACATTAGTCCCTCCACCACTGAAGCCATCTTTATCATATCTGACAGTAAGAACATCGTCATTACTATCGGGATCTTCAGTATCGAAAAACCCGGCATCGGTATTTGTAACGTTAGACTCAATTACTGTAAAAAGGGTAAAAGCATTCAACCCGTTTATGTAAGAGTCTCCATCTTCATCTACCAAAAAATCATCTGTCCCGTCAAAGGCAACAGCTGGTCTTCCATTGATTGCATTGAGAAAATATTCAGGCTGTTTAACGGTTAAGGTCTGCTGCAAATCATGCCCGTTACCTGAAATATCCGTCCAGAATTCTACGTTATCATTGTCAGAATAAGCAAGAGAATCTGAATTTAACCATAGCAATAGCTCCGGATGACCATCAGAACCATCCGAATTTCCTATGCCCCCCGGCCCCGTTTGTGCATTAAGGAATAAAGGAAACAAAAGAAATAAAAAAAACCATCGTAATGAATTAACCCTGTTCAACACTTTCGTCATTAATGATCTTTCTAATAGTTCTATCATAACGAAAAAAACGACTAAAGGATTCATTTTTAGGGATAAATAGTTCATTTCGAAAACAATCATTTTTTGTCTGACCAATTCTAACCTGATTAATTCATGAATAAATCAGGCTAAATTGCAGGAAATCATTAACGAAAAAGTCTCGCAACCCAACGTTTTGGGGCGAGACTTCTTAACTTCACAGGGTTAATTGTGATATTTTGGCCTCCTAAATCCCCAAAGGGGACTTAAAAAGGGATTTTTTTTAAGCGGGTGAGGCCCCTCGTTCGGAAACGAGGGAAAGTAAAACTCAATATTTAAGCAGGTTTTTCTACATCTTACTTTCTCATGACTTTTGCGGTTTTTTGCTGAGTCCCGGCAGTAACCTTTAGCAAATAGACTCCGGTAGCCTCAGGCAACTGGATTTCAGTTTCATTGGCAGCGGTCTGAGTACTGCTTAACTGACGACCACTGAGATCCATCAACGTAAGCTCAGCATTGCCATTAGCCAACAAATCAGGACTAATTTTCACCAAAACGAAATCATCATAACCTGAAATCAGGATTTCACCTGCTTTGGGGGCATCCGGCTCAGCAATATTGGTTGGAATCTCTACTTTCTTAATGAGATGCATCACAAATCGATTGTGATTGTACCCACTATTGTTCCACTCGTAAGTGTATTGCTCCATGTCGCGCATATTGGTCTGAATCTCCAGTTCCAGATCTTCTAACCATACTTCATAGTTTTCGGTGAAATCATCCAACACCATTGAGATAGCAACCTCTCCTTTTTCTCTGATTCTCACACTTAGCGGAATACTTAGTTGATCGGCCTCCAGTAAAGGCAAACCGTTAATGGCAAGGTTTTTATTCTCCACCCTGGTAAATATCTCCGGAATATGTTTCGAGGCATTCATCATCTTTTCAGAATCTGAACGATCTAAACCTTCCAGGAAATAACCATCAAAATAGACCACTGCCACATCCGAGATAAGATCATTGGACTGAACAATACGGATTACATCGCGATCTGAATTATTTCCGGCACTCTTCAACGGAAGTGAGTTGTCTGAAACACGAGCTCTATTGTCCACTTTAATGGAAGCCTTGTCCGAATCATTAACTTTTACCCAAACCGACTGCATGGGAGATATATTACCAATATTGGAAGTGGTATAACCTCCGGGCATTGACTCCCCATCCACCAAGGTCGAAAATCCTGAAAAACCATTGTATGTAATCATATAGTCATCCTCCACAGACCCTGCATAAACCCGGTAATAGATGGTCGATGACACATTATCACTAACGGTAATTCCCGTATTCGGATTACTGATATCCCAGCGCATACTTCCGGGATAGGGATTGGAGAACAGATAAAATCCGCGTCCATAGGGAACTTCCCAGTTTATTTCTCCTGTATTCAACTGTCCGCCATACGTTAACGTCTCATCTTTCTCATAGAGAACCATAATGCCTTCCATAGGATGAATGATTTCGGTATCGGACTGGATACGTTCCCAGTTGGTAGTACTGCGATAGACCCAGCTTTTGTCACCGCTGGCTTTGTATATTCCCCCGGTAGCATCGGAGATTGGCTGCCCAAACCGGTACCACTGGTTTGCTTTTAAGCCTGACAACTCAACAATGCCATGTCCGGAATCAGCATTATCAACCGGAACATTCAAGGCAGCAACTGCATTGGGATTAGATTTGAGGACCACATCTCCATTATTCTCAAATGAGCCGGAAACATTAAGAGTGGCACCGGGCCGAAGGGTTACTGAGGCACTAGGATTGATGGTTAAGTCCAATGCATAGGCATCCTTCTCGGAATTCAGACCTATTTCAGGCAAAGAAGAAACAACACCAATGGTCACTTCTGTATTCGAGGTAGGTACTTTTCCATCATCCCAGTTACCCGGATTAAACCAGTCACTATCCAGGTTTCCTGTCCAATCATACAGATATTTCTCAATAGAACCTATGGTAAAAAAATTCCCTTTACCACTGATTTTATTAAATCCTACAGCACCATTCGACTCAATGGCTCCAAAAAAGTCGCCTTCGTTATGATAAACTACTCCATCCACTATTGACCATGCATTTGCAGAAGTCCACTCTACCATCCTCATTTTTTGTGTTTCGGTTGACTCGGTAGAGAAACCACTTTGCTCATCCCAACGTACGGTTACTCCGGCATTGGCAGTGGCTGGTGCTTTCACACGCCAGTACTCGTTGTGGGAGACAAATTTCAGATCACTTGCTTCCATTGATGCAGGATTCATTGCGGGATTAGCATTGGCAGGGTTGGCATTAAAATATTCAACTTCCCAAAGGCCGGAAGCATCCAACGAAGAAAGATTCAATGTTGCAGGACGATCGTCTTTCCCTACACGGAAATCATAACTGTCATTGGCAGTCAGTCTTTTTCTCAGGGTTGTCCCAATAAAAGATGCAGGATCATTCAATTGCAATGCTGTCAAAGAAGGGTTTGAAATAATCAAAGCACTGGAATTGGTAGATACTATATTTCCACCATTTACGGTCATTGTTTTAGTAACCTCCAAATCATTGGATAAAGAAAGACCTTTGCCATTCTTTACGATGGCACTGGTCAAGGCATTACTCCCTGAAAAAGCCGATAATCCCCCAACGTTCTGCTGTTGAGATCCATCGAAAGTTACCAATCCGTTTCTGATATCAAACGAACCGTTATTGAAAGTGAGGTTTCCTTTTAATGAAAGATTAATTTCCGATTCATTAATTAAACTCACGGTATCCACAGTCAGTCCTCCGTTTAATGTCAGGTCAGCAGCTCCCAGTCGTCTTTCTCCGGAACCTGTAAGTGCCAGATTATTAACCAGAGTGATTTCTCCCAGCACATCATAATCCGTATCTCCTGTAAATTCAAGAGTTCCACCGTTTTTGGAGAAAAATTCATCATACATACCGGCAGGTAGAGCATTTCGTTGAAGAATAATTCGCCCTGTACCTTTTACCTTACCCAAACGATGTCCAAAAGTTGACCCAAAATCCAGAGTTCCGTTATTGCCAAGGTCGGTCATGTAGGCAACAGCAGAAAAAATACTCTCCGGAACAGTCACTTTATGATTAACCTTCACAATAGCTCCGCGGGGCCCCCCGGAAGGAACCACACCGGAACCTTCCACACTCCATGTCGAAGCATCATTCCAAAGACCGTTGGACCGCGTAACAAATGCCTGCACTTTTTCAGGAATAGCATCTTCCTCACCTGCAGTAAAATCTCCGTCAATACCGGCATCGTCGGTTCCAGAAAATGTAAAATTCAAAACATAGTTATTTTCATCAAATCCATCGAGGTTATATTTATTCCAATAGCCTTCAGACGCATCCAACAAACGGGCAGTGATATAAGCAGATCCATCTCCTTCCACGGCCTCAGCAAATGCCTGCATAGTAACATTGGCAGAAAAATTTTCAATTCCTTCAGCATCCAGCGTCCAGTTGTAATGTAACACCCGGTTCTTCTCAGAAGCCGGTATCGTAATATGAGGTTCATTGGCAGCCTTCACACGTATTGAACCAGTAGCATTTCCAGTGGTTGAGACATTCAAACCCACCGGGGTATATTTTCCCATTGACCCAATGGGAATAGTATATGCTGTAAGACTGGTAATAGCCGGCAAAAACTTCTGAACTCCGGCATCAGTAAACGAAAGGTTGGTCTGAATCATAGCATCTTCAGAGAACCCTGCGGTACCTGAAACAATCTCCGCATCTTTACCGATAACAAGAAGATTACGACCAATGTCCAGAACACCTGCATCCAGTTTCAGCTGACCAGAAAAATTAATTGCACCTCCCTGTGTGGGTACAACCACTCCGGCAGTATTGTTTACCGACAAGCGGCCGATTTCTCCCTCAACCTGCAGCAGCTGACTATTGCTGCCTGCCATCACGACTCCATCAGTAGCTGAAGAACTTTGAGTTGAAGCACCGTTTTCAATCAACAAATTACCTTTTACAATCAATTGATTATCGGCAGTATTTACAACGCCGGATAGAATATTCAGGTCGTCATTGATGGTAACTTCTGTATCTTCAGCCTGTAGTAATATTGCAGAACCATCTTTCACAACTTTGTGGAGCGCAACATCACCACTAATCGTTTGAGAAGCATCCCCTTTGAAATAAGTGGTGTTGTAGGATGGTTTATAAGTCCCAGAGTTGGTCAAATTGCCGTAAAGATTTAAGTCTAACCCATTAGCATCGAATGTGGTATTAGCTCCAATGGACAAATCCCCATTCAAGGTATGCTCACGGGTGAGCAACGTCACTTCATTGCCACTTCCAACTCCACTGGCCGCTCCTCCTGTTAAGGTAACATCATTTAGGTTCTTTGGGGCATACACTCCAAAAACCTCACCATCAGCGTAGCTAACATCGAAAGCAAACCCGCAACTGCCCGTATAGCTTACATTTTCCGGATTAAAATATAACGATGGCACTGAATTACTCTGATTGGAACGGTAGATGGTTATGAAATCATCTTCTCCCTGTGAAAAAGAACTTCCGGCACCCATAATTTCAAACATTCCACGGGTCGGTTTTATATCTCCTCCTGTATTTCCTATATTGACAGTTGCTCCCTTCTGAACAAATGATAATATCCCCTCATCAGCATTGGTTGATCGCCGAATCTGGTCACCTACATTCAAAATTCCATAATTACTAACTTCCAGATAGGAATTTCCTGATGAAGTGAATTCAATATAACTACTATTGGATGGACCACCTGATGCCAGGGTACCATCAAGATTGGCTGTACCACCATCAACTATTAGGGAGCCATCCAGTTTTATTCCTGAATTGCCGGATGAGTAAACTATTCCATCCGTCACATATAATTTAGAGCTCGAAGGTATTTCAAAGTCATTACCTCCTGTTGTTAGATCGATTTCGATACCTGAATTATTTATATAGCATTCACCAGATGTTAATTCCAAAGCTTTAGTTGTTCCATTAGAAGAACCATTCAAAAAAAATGCACCGTTAAACGTGACACTTTGAGATAATGGTTTATTTATTTCTATGCGATTAAAATTGGCTAAACCTCCGGTATTACTGTATGTGGCAGATTCTGTTCCTTCAAAAATGAGAGTTGAATTAGTCAGGTTTATGGATCCATTTTTTTGATTTATGTTACCTTTAAGATAAATATTACCATTGCTGGTATTATCATTTAATGTTCCCGTCCCTGTAAATTCTATATCCCCTCCAATATCCATATATCGGTTATCACTCCACGTATGATTAAAAGTTAACGTTCCGGAATCAATAACAACATCTCCACCAACTTCTACAACTTCACTTTGATATGTAAGTAAAGAAAGAGTCCCGCTTTCCACGGTCAGGTTACCATTTATGATCAGGTCTTCATCTGTATCACTTTGAACCAAATTACTTCCTGATATTTTCAAATTAGGATAATAAGGTAATAATGAATTTGACGGTAGTATTCTATTATTCCCCACACCCGTAAACTCTATGGTTGCTTCAACATCGTTACAAAACTCTGAATGATCAGCGTTCAGTATTAAATATGTAGAATAATTGTTGTCTTCCTCATAGACCAGAGTCCCCCCTCCTTTAATAACATCAATATTATGCGTATAGATTTGATTATTTCCATCATCTTCTACAATCAACGTTCCTCCTTCTTCAATAAGGATTTGAGAAGCATTATTATTATCAGAATTTATATAGACAGTATGCCCGGCACCTATAACGCAAAAATCAATGGCCGTTGGAGCTGAGCCGGCTCTGTCATTTTGGTTAGGATCATGATCAGCATCCTCAGTCCATGTATTACGAGCATTAAATGCTCCATCTACATCTCTACTATATAGTGTGCGAGGGGCGTCCCATTCCCCCCACCAAAATCCTCCTTCTAAAACACCATAGGAGAAGTCATTCTCTAAAAGAGCCAAATATGGGAAAGTTAAAGTTGTTCCTCCATTAGAATCTCCATTACCATCATCATAATCATTCCAGGTTGCATTTTCAAAAGTATTTAGAGTAGGGTAATAATATACAGTCCCAAAAAACCATTGTTCATAGACATCAACATCTATTATTGCATAATGTGTAAACTGATATCTAATTTTATCCACATCATTTTCCAAACCACTTTGATCTACTTTCCAATAATATTCAAGTGCATATGTTTGATCTGTCACAGTTGGATGATAATCATTAACCGGATTAACAGTAATAGTTCCATTTGAAGAAACGGCAGCATTTGCATCCACCTGCATAGGTGTGTATCGACCTGTACCGCTACCAATTGGGAAGGATTGAATATTTGTACCATTACTTCCGGCAGTAATTGGCAATGTTAAGCCGCCGTCACTTGCCTCGCCATTGGTATAAAAAAACCGTGAATTGTTAGCATTGGACAGGCTCCCTGTAACAGTAAGGTTGTGGACACCAAGATTGACTTTTCCGGTACCACTACCGGCAAAAGCAAAGCTTTCAACATTTACATTGGTACCTAAAGTAAGTCCGTTATTACCATTGTTCAAACGGATATCACCAAAGTTAAACTCCCTGCCAAATTTACCTATCAATATCGGGGCTGAACCAGTTAATTCCAAACCTCCGGTTCCGCTGGAAGTCAAATCTCCGTCAGAGATAATTACATTACCTGTTACCGTTGGCCAATAATCAACCACATCCAATGCTCCTCTTGTGAGGGTTACATCTCCATCAAAATTGATATTGCCGGCTCCGGATAAGCGTACAGAATAATAACTCCCGTCTGTGGGGTGGCGGTCTTTGTTAATGGTTAAGCCATCTAAGGTTAATGTAGTTCCTGTACTATTTAATATTTCACCATTTTGCAGACCGTTAAAAACCAAACCCCCTGACTGAGTATAGGTTCCTGCGATATCCAGACTTCCCCCAACAGAAATTGAATGTCCAAGATCGTTGAAAGTCGTTCCGGGACCAATTGTCAAGTTATTCAAAACTTCAAAATCAGTTGACCATGACGCATCATATGAAGCACCATACCACCCGGTTATCTGAACATCTGGGGTGGTATTTGAAATAGATAAATTGTATAACGGGCTGGTACTAAAGATATCAAATTTTTGGGAACCTGATAAATCTGCAACCTCAATATTACCACCAGTTACATTGTAATTTCCTTCATTAACTTCAAGTCTGATACCACTGACCCATCCATTCGCCGAATTTGCATGACTAAAACGCAAATTACCACCCGACATATTAAACACAAAATCGGTATTAAGATTTGCTGGTTGAACGGCGGAATTATTTCCTATATGCAAAACTGCAGAACTGTTATCATCATACGGTGTATCAAAGAAATCAACCAAACCACCAGACTGGGCATAACTAAATTTATCAGCACTATTATAGGGTCTAATCTGTGTTAAATTAACCGTACCTCCGGTAACTTCAAACTGAGGGGTTTTTCCATTGGTTGCATAGTTTAATCCATTTGTTCCTGCCGGGGTTGTCAACTCTCCGGCTGCAACAGTAAGTTTACCATACAAAGTAATACCATTCCAATTCCCGGTAGAAGTGGACGAATTCACACTTCCTCCGTTTAAAATCAAATGCCCTGTTTCAGGAATAGTAAATTCATTAGGGGCATTTCCATCAATATTTTCTCCTAACCGATCGATTACAACATTCGACCCCAATTCTAGTGTTCCGTTTTCAATAACAATTGGCAATCTTTGCCAGCCAGCATTACCATCAGCTGCATCGGAAGTAGTACCTGTTACAGGGCCATAAAGTTGAAAGTTGGTATTTTGATCAGCGGTTACATTTAATTTGAAAGCTTTATCGGTCCCTTTATCAACAAAAAGCCTGTGTAACTCCGTTTTCCCCTTACATCGGAACTCATTATCTGTTTCTCCTAAAAACTTAAGTTTTACAACTCCCTTAGTGGGTATATCAAATTGATTGTTCTTTGAAAAATCGACGCTTCCATTATTGATGAAATCCCCATAAACATTAAACCAATGATAGTCGAGGTTATTAGCGACAGACATTTCCCCAGGTGTTTCTACAAACACATTGCCATAAACAGTAACAGACACTTCATTCGGTCCGAAACGAAAATCTCCACCTTTCACAACCAAATTGCCGTTCAATACCAGATCACGTCTTATCCTTACCCGGGAAGCATGATCAACCTCCAGATTAAAAAACTCATAACTGGTAAAAACATCAATATTTGAACTGCCCTTAAAAACAACCGTCCCCTCTCCCTGGTTTTTAGAAGTAAAGTGAGTGGCATCTCCGGATGGGAAATTATCAGCCTCCATAACAATGCGGCCTGAGCCACGGATTTGAGAAAACTGCTGACCAACTGTCTGTTTTAGCTCCAGACGTCCATCAACTGTAAGCACATTGGCCTTGTAACCATCAGCATCCATTGTGATTGTACGGCCCGACTTAATTACCACAATGTCATTCTCATCCGGGATTTCGCCTTTCGGATTGACTTTAACTGAAGCTGCCGGATCCAATGTCCAGATCTCTGCATTTGACCATTCTCCAGAAGTAATTGCATACCACGTATTATTCTGTGCAAAGACACCTGCCGAAACAAGCATCAACAACAGCAAACCAAAAACCCTGTTCATATATAAAATAGTTTAATCAATGTTAATGCCGAAAGAAACCACTTCTGGCCTCCCTGTATTCGACTACGAATAGCATTTGTTCAATTATTTACATGAACCTGTTAAAAAATATTGACCAATAATCAATTTTAAAAGACAAGCGCAAAACATGACAAAGGTCATGAAAGCCGCAATAACAAAGGGATATAGATTTTTTTTAACATCAATTAAGAAACAAATCCTATTTAACAAAAGTAAATCTACCGAAAATCAAGAAGCAGAATAATCAAGACAAAAAATGGAAGAACAAGATTCACCTTCGAAAAAAAGGCTGCCTCGATTGAGACAGCCTCCTAAATACTTCACAGGGTAAATAGTGAATTATATTTTTGGGGTGGCTTAGCGACCCACCACTTTAGCTACTTTTTGAGTATTTGCTGAAACAACTTTTACCACATATACTGCAGCACCTGCAGGTAATGAAATTTGAGTTTCAGTAGAACGGGTTTTCACGTTTTCAATTACGCGACCATTCAGGTCAACAACCTCGATGGTAGCATCATTGCTTCCAAGCAGTCCGGCACTGATGCGAACTACTACGTTGTTATTGTTTCCAATAACCTCAATATCTTCAACATTTTCACTATCAACGGTTGCAACACTTGTGGCTACTTCCTGCATTTTCTCCAGGTGCAATACAAACCGGTCATGATTGTCACCAAGTTTTTCAGGAGTATAAGTATAGTCAACAACTTCTCTCATGTTAATCCAAGAACCGGTTCCTTTATCTTCAAGAAAAACATGGTAGTTATCGGAAAATTCAGTCAGTTCCCATGAAAAAGTAACTTCTGACATGATTCCGTTACGAACTGAAACCGGGATACTCATGGCCATACCATTCAAGGCAGCCATACCGTTAATTGAGAGCGCATTTCCGTCAACACGGGTAAAAACCTCAGGAACATTCTTTGAACCGTTGAACATCTTCTCTGAGTCGGCGCGGTCAAGACCATCGCTAAAAATATCATCAAAAGCAATCACCGTAACATCAGAAATAAACTCATTGGTTTGCATCAGGCTAATAACACTTCTTTCAGATGAAGAAGATGTGCTCTTCAGGGGCATGGTATTTTGCTTTCTGCGCGCTTTATTATTCACGGTAATAGTGGCTGATTGAGAATCATTTACTTTGACCCATACAGACTGCATGGGAGCAATTTCCCCAACATTAGCCTCAGTGTAACCTCCGGGAAAATTTCCTCCGCTCACTAAGGTTGATTGTCCGGTAAATCCGTTGTAAGTAATCATATAATCTCCAACTTGTGAACCGGCATAAACACGATAATAAATTGTAGAAGAAACATTATCAGAAACACTAACACCAGTAGTTTGGAAGTTTGATATATCCCATTTCATTGCTGAAGTGTAAGGATTTGAAAACAAATAGAACCCTTTTCCATAATCAATAGTGCGGGTAATTTCACCGGTATTCAAAGTTCCTTCAAAATCAATTACATGGTCTGCCTCATAAAGAACCATAATACCTTCCATTGGGGCAACAGGCTCACTATCAGTCGTAATTCGCTTCCAGCTTTTGGTACTTCTATATACCCAGTTGGTTGATTCCGATGCATCCAACATTATACCAGTTCCATCACTTACAGGAACTCCAAGACGATACCACTGGTCGGCTTTCACATCACTCAGTTCTACTCTTCCACGTCCTGAGTCCATGTTACTTTCCGGAACATTCAATGAAGCAACTGCATCAGGAGTAGATTTGAGAACAACCAAACCGTTATTGGTAAAAGTCGTGGCAATATCAAGAGAAGCACCGGGATTCACAATAACCTCTGCCCCTGCTTCAATAGTCATTTCTTTACAAACAGCATCAGTACTAATTACGGGAGCATTTGTTGATACGCTTACTTTAACTGAGGTATTGTAATCAGGCACCTTGTTATTTTTCCAGTTGCTTGCGGTTGACCAATCTGAGTTATTAGTCCCAAGCCACACAACAACAGGATTTAACAAACCAGTTTCATCAACGAGGTTTCCTAAATCGGTACCATTTTCATCCTGAAGAAAATCTTCGAGTGTTCCGTAACTTCCATCGTTAATAACTCCCCAACCGGGACTTACGATGGTAGCATCGGGATTCAATATATAGACATCATCACTTTTTACATTTAAACCACCACCAAGGTGTGAAAAATCGCCACCAACAACCAAATTTCCACTGTTATTGACCTGAGTCCCACTACTGGTGCTAAAATCACCTTTTACAATCAGATCACCTTTGATATGCAAACCGGCATTGGTTGAGATTAAGTTACCATGTACAATCAGAATACCACCTTTTTCAACAGTCACCGACTGAGAAGCATTCAAATTTCCAAATATTACAACTTTAGAATCTTTTGTAATCTTAAGACCATCCCATTGATGGTTTTCATAATTTCCGTTAACAATAAAGGTCCCATTAACCTCAACAGTTACCGGATTCAAATCACCGCTACGTGTGATTATTCCCTGAATTATCATTTTCTCGGTCACTACTCCATCAACGGAGGGCATGCGACCATTCTCCCAGCTACCGGCGTTTTCAAAATTTCCGGTGAGACCGTTTATACTTTTAAAATCAGCACTCGCATTAAATACGAGCAATAACCCAAGTAATGCTAAGTAAAACTTTTTCATAATTCACTAAATTAACCCTGTTCAAAAATTTCCACCCCTTTCTGAGGCTTCTTGTCTTTTTATACAGGGTTAAAAATGAATTGTTGGGAACCTTTGAGCAACGACTTTACCTTTGTGATGAATCTCCACAAATGCGGGATAAAAGTACAAAAGAAACTTATACACAAGTCTTTTACAAATACAACCTATATCACTGACTAACTACCACTTAAGAACAGCTCCATTTATCTTCATCACTCTTTTCTCCAGACTGCCATTTAAGGCTAAGATTGAGGCTGAGGTTAATGTTGAGGCTGAGATTAAGGCTGAGGTTGAGAGGAACTCAAAAGACAGGACACATCCTAATAATCTAATAACCATCAACTTAACTAATTAAAGAAGTATACAACTCATCAAACTAACCACTCAAGTTATTGTCAGTCAATGTATTATTAAATTAAATTCAACCTTTACCCGACCCTTCTTCGTACCTTGTTCGGGGCTTATTCGGGGCTTGTTCGACATTTCTGCGACTCTATAGAGTCGAACAGCAGTCGAAGAACAGTCGAACAAGGGTCGATGGAGGTACGACGCAGAATCGGAGAAGACTCCCGTAGGTGTCGAACAAGGGTTAATATGAGGATAATAATAACAATATTCGAAAAGACCCACTCATTTTTCCATCGTTCTGCGAAGGTGGTTTGAAACAACATGAGATAAGCACCCGCGCTTTAGCCGGGTGTTATAGTTATAGTTAACCGGAAATAATCTTCTGCAACCGGCTTTCTAATTTCATAACGGATTTTTTGTCTTGCTTTGAGAAGCCGGCTATCATGAAATTTTGTTCTGTTTAAGAGTCCCCCGGCTGAAGCAGGGGGCTATTCTCATAATTCATTTATCCTGTAAACCCTTTTGTGTTTTTGCAAAAAGCCGGCTGAAGCCGGCTAAAACAGAATCTTGTTCCGCATAAGAGTCCCCCCGCTGATGCAAGAGCTATTCTCATAATGTCTTTTCCCGGGAAATCCTTAGTCCTTTTTTTCTACCCCAATCTCACTAAAGCATACGACACCTTCAGCGTCGATATTCTATAGCTTGTACAAGCTATAAACATTAGAGCCCTTCAGGCTCTCTTTCTCTCAAATTTGAAAGAATGACCTTAACCTCAGTCTCAGACTTGCCTTAACCATAACCTTAACCTCAGTCTTAACCTTAACCTCAACCTTAACCCTCTCCATCCTAAGAGCTAAGAGCTGCCAGCCAAGAGCTGCCCACCCCTCCACCAAAACCAACTTTCCAAAAAATCCCCCTTGGGGGGATTTAGGGGGCCTCATTTTTTTCCCTATCTTAGCCCCAAACCGCCATTCATGACCACAAATATTAACCAATATCGTCAGTGGATCGACCAGTTGCTTGATGATGGCCGCACCGTGCAGGTACCCGTGCATGGGATGAGTATGTTTCCCATACTGATGCCGCGCGACACAGTGCAAATCAGGCGATTATCCTTTGGAGAAATGAAACCCGGTCAGGTACTGGTATTTGAGAGGGACGGACAATGGGTGGCGCATCGCCTTATTAAAAAAGATGTAAAAAACAGCTTACTCATAACCCGTGGAGATGGATTGCCTTACATCGATGAACCCGTTGATGTGGCAAGTGCGAAAGGCATCATCACTAAAGTGATTAAAACACGTTCTCCCTTTGCCTGGAGCATTAATACACGGATAGACCGCATACTGGTTTGGACAGGACCGATAACGGGCAGAGTTTTTTGGATGGCCGGGAGAGTCGTGAGTTGGGGGAGTAGAGTTTCGAGTTCCGGGTTTTGAGTTTTAACCACGGAGCGATGCCAGATCGGTAGCAGTACCTATAAGGTTGTAGAAATAAGCGGCGGAGCTGCATCAGATTAATGAATTTTTGTTGATAATTGTTCTTTGATAATTGAACATTGAAAAATTGTTTTATATTTGAAAAAACTCAACGAAACCTTGGCGTCTCTGCGTCTTTGCGTTAAAATTCACCATCATCAAACACTACCGCCAAATACTAACCATTCTACGATACATCTGGAAGAGTTCTCCCGGATGGACCCTCCTTAACGGTCTTTTGCTGCTGGTGCGAGGCGTACTGCCACTCCTCCTGCTCTACCTGGTAAAACTGTTGGTGGACGAGATTCAGGTGGTGGCAACCAATCCCGGCGGCGAGGATGCCCTTCACCGGCTGATTGCACTGCTAATTATTGCAGCCGTGGTATTTCTCACAAATGCTTTAACAGCCACTCTGGGGGCCTTGGTTCGCGAACGGCAGTCGTTTGTGATATCCGACTATTTCGACAACCTCATCCACAACAAGACCACACGAATTGACTACGGATTTTTTGAACATCCCAAATACCAAAACGTCTTCTTCAGGGCGTTGAATGAAGCCTCTTTCAGAC
The DNA here is from genome assembly GCF_016278715.1 of Marinilabilia sp. GTDB lineage: Bacteria > Bacteroidota > Bacteroidia > Bacteroidales > Marinilabiliaceae > Marinilabilia. The sequence goes on from NZ_JADQBH010000123.1 coordinate 25,318, forward strand.
CTTCGCGCATTTTTTACGGCATCATCGGGTTGCTTCAAAACCTCATCACACTGACTGTTATGGGCGGAATTTTGCTGATGGTGCACTGGTCGGTATCCATCGTTCTGCTGGTCGTGACTCTCCCGGTCACAATAATCCGGTTGCGTTACGCCCGTTCACTCTTCAATTTCAAAAGAGAAAATACCGACCGCGAGCGAAAAGTAAATTACTACAACCGATTGCTCACCTCAAGAGAATATGCCAAAGAACTAAGAACTTTCGAGTTGGGGACACTCTTCCGGGAGCGCTACCATGAACTGAAAAACGACTGGCGGCAAAATCAGTACCGGATGCTGAAGAACAAAACCCTCAGAGAGGTGGCGGTTCAGATACTGGCGGCCATTGCTGTGTTTTCGGTTTACGGACTCATTGCCTACCGGGCGTTCCAGGGGTATCTTTCCATTGGCGATGTGGTCCTCTATTTCATGGCTTTACAACGTGGGTATGCCTATTTGCAGGAATTTCTGGGACGAATATCAGGATTGTATGAAGATTCGCTGTTCCTCAACAATCTTTTTGAGTTTTTACATCTGCGCGAAGCCCGTCCTGTATTGAGCGAACAAGAGCGTTATCCATTCCCGGCACGAATGAAAGAAGGCATCAGTTTCCACAATGTGGGTTTTCACTATCCGGTGAACGATCGTTGGGTGTTGCGAAATGCCTCTTTCGACATTCACGCCGGGGAAACCGTTGCATTAGTAGGCATCAACGGAGCCGGCAAAACAACCCTGGTAAAGCTGCTGTGCGGACTATTCAAACCGGTAGAGGGGGAAATAAAAATTGACGGTCTTCCTATTGACCATATCAAATGGCAGGAACGAGTGGACAACATCAGCGTTATCTATCAGGATTTCATGCTCTACAATGTTTCTGCCCGGGAGAATATCTGGTTTGGAAATGTGCGCCGTGAAGCCACCGATGAGAAAATCATAGATGCTGCTAATCAGGCCGGAATCCACCAAATCATAGACGATTTTGAAAAAGGCTACGAAACCACCCTGGGAACTCTTTTTGAAGAAAGCGAGCAACTGAGCCCCGGACAATGGCAACGGCTTGCGCTGGCCCGTTCTTTCTTTAACTCATCACAAATAGTCCTGCTGGATGAGCCCACCAGTGCCCTGGATGCTTTCTCGGAAGCCAAACTACTCAAATACATCAAAAGCATCACCGAAAACCGAACGGCAGTCATCATCAGTCATCGCCTCTCGACCATCAAAATGGCCGACCGGATTATTGTGCTGGACGGACACCGGGTTGTTGAAGATGGTCATTATAATGAATTGTTACAGAAAGAAGGGGCGTTTTTCAAAATGGTGGAATCGCTGAAGCAATGAACTGTTAGCTCTTAGCTCCCACTAACTCAGTCTCAGCTTCAACCTCAGTCTCAACCTCTATCAGCCAACAGCTAAGAGCTGCCAGCGACCAGCTACTTTACTTCCCAAATTCAAAAAAGAGTCCGGTAAACACACCAAAGGAATAAGGGCGGAATTTGCCGGGAGCCTCCTGGCTGATATCCGACAAGAAGTAATTGAACCGGGGTTCCATCCGAATTCCCAGACCTCTGTACAAAGGAACCGACACAGCCACACCTGCATGAGTGCTAAAACTCAGCTCAGAAACACCACCGGTTTGTCCGACATTCTGCCGTTGGCCCGACATTTCCAGATAAGCCGTATTATCCACAAGCCAGTTGGCCCCTACACCACCCGCAAGAGACAATTGAACGGGGCCCTGCCGGAGCAACTGATACCTTAAAGTTAAAGGCACCTGCAAGTAACTCAGGTTTTGTTCCAGAACCGAAGACTCATCACTAAAGGAAGACTCAGATTTCATCTCCACCAAGGCATTGGAGCCACTTTGAAATTCTCTCACATCTGCATTTAAGGCAGGAGAAACATCCCGTTCAATAATTCCCAGGGAGTTATTGAGTTTTACCTCCTGCAAAGTCACACTACTTTCAGCAGAAAAATCCGCGTTGCCATATACCATCCGACTCGTGGTTTGCGGGGTTACCTCCTGTCCAAGCATGGCATATTTCACTCCGGTTTCAATTTGCCATCGCGAATTCATTTTTACAGCCACATTAAAGCCTCCTCCTGATGTCATTACGCCGGATTCATTCATCCCTGATGCGGCAGCTCCTGAAACATCACGATAAGCATAGGTAGGTGAATATTCTCCACCCAGCACAATACCGGCTGATGGTTTATCTGCCGCCTTATCTGAGGGGAGATTCAACCCAAAATACTCGGGTGCCTCTAACTCACCTGAAAGCACTAAAGACCCGGGCTGAACGGGAGCATCATCAATCCTCACGAAAAGCTGGGATTTGATTTTCTTAAGGATCTCGACATTTTCATTTTGCAAAGACACAACAGCAAGCATTCTTTCTGATTCATCGGCAGATTGTGACCCCTTTAACAATGAGTTCCCAGTTTCATCAGCAAAATTTTCAACCTTATCATTGATACCAGCATTTGAAGGGAAAACGTGCGGATTATCTGCAGCTGACTCTGAAACATTGTCATTTTGGCTTTCTGTTTCTACTGAAGCAATCTCCGACTGACCCCGATCCGGATTGCCGGAGTTGTTTGCGGAAGACGAAAGGTGAACAATTTGGTTCAAATCATCACCCGGCACCAAGAAGAATAAGCCCGCAAATAAAAGTATTGAAGCCGCAATCCCCCATCTCCAAAACACAGGAACCAGCCTTCTTTTCTTCGGACCAAGCCGCGATTCAATATTTGCCCATACCTGCCTGGAAGGCTGCACCTCCAATTGATCAAGTTCTTTAAACAGAGCATCTGTATGTTGTTTGGGTGTCATCATATTTTAGCAGCCTCCTTTTTGCTTTTTTTCTTTAATCTTTCCTGAAGCCACTTGCGTGCTCTGGACAGATTTGACTTGCTGGTACCAGACGAAATTCCCAGTTGTTCGGCAATCTGGTCATGTGTTCTTTCTTCCAGCACATAGAGGTTAAAAACCAACCGGTACCGTTCGGGCAATTGTTGAATAAGTTCAAGTAAATCGCTCATCAACGGAACCTCTTCATCTGTATGGTCCTCTGATTCTTCAGCATCAACATCCGGGAAATCATCTGTAAACTCCGTTTCAATTTTTTTCTTTCGGAAAGATTCAATAATCATATTCACTATCACACGCCTCATCCATCCTTCAAAGGAGCCTTCGAAACGAAACTTTTCAACATTCTCAAACACCCGGATAAAACCATCCTGCAAAAAATCTTCTGCAGCTTCCCGATCGGTAGCATAACGCATACACACCCCCAGCATTTTGGGTGCAAAAAATTCATAAAGTGCTTTCTGAGCACTTCTTTCACCTTTCTGGCACGCTGCAACTATTTCGTATATATCAATCGATCCGGACACAAAAATTGCTAATTGGTTTCCTGCAAATTTAAACTGTCTTCAAAAATAATACAAACAGCTATATTTCAGGAAAAAAAGGAAGCTCAATGCCTCACTTTTTAATGTAGATGGAAAAAATGCAGAAAGGTTGCGTGAAATTAGAAGTTGGAAGTTGGAGAATAGAGGATGGCAGAAATTCTCCGTCCGGCCGGTTCATAGAAAAACTCAAAATTACCATGGCGGAAATAACACTTTTTTAATGAGGCAATGAATCGTATTATCTGGAGGTAAGACCTTTTTTTTAACGATAAAATTGTCCTTCCCACAAAACTTGTGCAATCTGGCTCAACCGCAATGAACGTACATTTCAGATCACATTTGAAGAGATTTAGTGGCCCCTAAAAACTCTTTTTCACCCTGTCAATCTCCCGCTTGGAGTCTTTCGCTTTCAGTGTTTCGCGTTTATCGTGTTGTTTCTTACCCTTGGCCAGGCCAATCTCCAATTTGGCAAAACCACGATCGTTCATAAACATCCTCAGGGGTATGATGGTAAGCCCGGACTCTTTGGTTTTCCGGTCCAGCTTATACAGCTCCCTTTTGTTCAACAGTAACTTTCGTTCGCGCGTGGGCATGTGATTATTGAAAGTTCCATAAAAATATTCGGAGATGTTAATTCCCTTCACCCACAATTCACCCCTGACAAAGTAGCAATAGGAGTCCACCACACCGGCACGTCCCATGCGAATAGATTTTATCTCAGTTCCCGACAACTGAATGCCGGCAACATATTTTTCGATAATTTCGTAATCAAAATAAGCTCTCTTATTTTTTAAATTAATCCTGCTTGCCGACATACTTAAAACGTTAACAGATAAAACAATGCACCTCTAAGCAGATAAGGAATTACCACAAGTGCCACAAAAATAAAAAGGGCAAAAACAAATTGCTTATCCTGAGGAGGCCCGGCGAGTCCACGAACACCAATCCAACAGAGGTAAAGGCTGTAAAGGACAAAAACATGAACAAAAAAGAATTCCGGAATCAGTACAGAGACCAATGACACCACATATAACGGAGCCGAACTGTAAATAGTCAGTTTGGCAGACAGCTCGCGCGAGGGAACCAGCCGGAATAAACGCATCATGCGAAAAACCAAAAACCAGGAAAGAAATGCCCCGCCAAAAAGGGCGGAGAAAATCACAATCGCCTTTTTCAATGCAAACTCAAAAATAAAGGCCTGCTGATTGATCATCTGCGACAAAAAAGTGCCTGCGGCTATCAGTCCTATCAAAGGGAGTGCAAAATTGCCAATTATATCATTAAAGGTAGTACTCTCCCTGTGAATCTTCTGCCATTCTCCTGCCGGACTCATTACCAACCCCTTTAGTCGGTCACCCAGATTCCGGTACATCTGCACTGTACTCACCGGTTGTTTTGCTTCCATTCGAAATTGTTAATTGGTACAACTGGACAAAATTAAAAAAATTAAATGCCACAACACAATGAAAAAGTTTTATTAATGTTCTCACCAGGACATCCAATTACCATGCAAGCATAACAACAGAACCTATTCCCACCTATTCGGCGTTGAAAAAGTTTAAAATACTTTTCCTCATTTTTTATTAGTTTTGACAAATGGAAAGGAAGAGAGCGCCAAAAAAAAGAAAAGAATCCGTCCCTTATGATTTGGTGGTCATAACAGGCCCCACTGCAAGCGGAAAGACCAGGCTTGCTTCCCTGCTGGCGTACCAACTGGATGGTGAAATCATCAGCGCCGACAGCCGGCAGGTTTATCGAAAAATGGACCTGGGCACCGGAAAAGATTACGACGACTATATCGTAAATGAAACTACAATCCCTGCGCATCTTATCGATATCCGTGAGCCAGGTTACAAATACAATGTTTACGAATACCAGAATGATTTCTTCCGAATTTTTGAAGAAATAAAAAACAGAAACAAATTCCCCGTTATGTGTGGAGGAACCGGCTTGTACATCCAGGCTGTTCTCGACCGTTTCAAAATGGTTCATGTCCCCCCAGACCCTGAGTTACGGGAAGAATTGAAAGACAAAAGTCTGAAGGAACTTTCAACCATTCTGGCTTCGTTCAAAAAACTCCACAACACCACCGATACTGATACCGTGAAACGAGCGATTCGCAGCATCGAGATTGAAACCTATTATCAAAACCATCCGGAAATTGAAATTGAACTCCCTAAAATGAATCCGCTTCTGATTGGCGTAGACATCGACCGTGAATTAAGACGCGATAAAATCACCAGGCGCCTGAAAGAACGATTAAAGCAGGGCATGATAGAAGAGGTTGAAAAACTGATTGGCGCGGGAACCAGTCCGGAAGATTTAATTTACTACGGACTGGAGTATAAATACGTTACCCGCTATGTAACCGGAGAAATATCCTACAACGAGATGTTTGAAGGCCTGAATATAGCGATTCACCAGTTCGCAAAACGCCAGATGACATGGTTTAGGGGAATGGAACGCAAAGGGCATAAAATAACGTGGGTAGATGCAAAAAAGGATGCCAATGAGAATGTTAAATTCATTGTGAACCTGCTGGCCTCTAATCATTGATGTGTTTAACATATATCAGGTAAAATCTTACTTTCATCAAACACAGAAATACTTTTTTGAATATCCTTCGTAACAGGAAAATCGGGCAAACAAGGTCTGAAGAATTTTTTTTCGCACAGAAAATAGATGAAAAACCTGTTCCAAGTGCAACATTTTCACCACAAATAGTGTAAGAACAATATTAAACAACAGCTTACCTTAATGGATAACATTAACAACTATATCGACCGTATTACTCATCTTGCCAATAGGAACAAGGCGCTAAATGCACAACTTCAGAATCTGGTGGGCCGGTATTCACAAATCCAGCAACAGAATGAAAAGTTCAACCAACTGCTGACCCGTTTCAATGAAACCGGAGAATCCCCATCAAGGGACATGCTCATCCAGAAACAGGGAAAAAAAGTTGAACATCTGCGTACCGTTTCACTACTATATATTTCTATCGGTGGATTCGATAATCTGCCCAAAAAGCAGGATCAATCAGGACTGATTGATGTGCTCGATGAAATTTACATTGCCATAGATAAGGTTGCGGAGGAGTTCAACATCTCAAAAATTAAAAGTTTTGGTGACAACCTTCTCTTTGCCGCCG
>NZ_JADQBH010000127.1 GCF_016278715.1 Marinilabilia sp.
GTTGCTTGCGCAACGAATTTTTGCACAGAGAGACTCTTTTACTTTTATATGCCTTATATGGTTCAACCAATAGAATGACACCGATTATTGTTTTTGTGAAAAAGTGAGAAATAGAACCGCGGGCTGAAAGCCCAACCAACCTTAGCCCGGGGCACCGGCCCGGGTAACGAAGTCAAGGTCATTTTTGTCGCCCTGAAAGGGCAGGTGAAAGCTTGTAAGTGGGTAGAAAGGCAGAATAGCATGGACTCTATGCCCTGCACCCAATACCTTTCACCTCTCCCTAAAAACTATTCTCTAAATTATTACCTTTGCTATGCTATGAGTAAGGAAAAGAAAAAAATTCTGATAACATACGACTATTTTACCCCGGCATTTAAAGCAGGAGGGCCTATTCAGTCGATTACCAATATGGTTCGGTTATTGAGAACTCAATTTGAATTTTATGTTCTGGCCCGGAATGTAGATTTGGATGGAACAAAGCTGGATGTAAAGTGCGATGAGTGGCTTGATTTTGAGGATAAAGCACAGGTCTTTTATGCGTCCCATAAAAATACCGGGTTCACCGGGGTTAATCGATTATTGAAAAACCTTAACCCTGAAATTGTTTACATCAATGGTTTGTTTTCTCTTTTTGCAACTGTTTATCCATTGATTTTTAATGCAACGCATGCCAGAAAAGGCCGACGTATGATAATTGCTCCTCGTGGGATGTTTCAGGAAGGGGCGTTGGCATTGAAAGCAACTAAGAAAAAATATTTCCTGATGGTGTTGAGGCCGTTTATGACATTGGGAAATGTTGCCTGGCATGCAACCGATGAGCAGGAAATTAAGGATATTAGAAGAGAGATTGGAGAAGAGGCAGGAATTACCATTGCCGGGAATGTGCCTGCGGTTATAAAGGAAAATACGATGCCGGATTTTGAAGGTGAGGCATTAAGGTTGGTTACTATTGCACTGGTGGCACGGAAAAAAAACCATTTGGCATTGTTGGAGCTTTTAAAAGACTACAAGGGGAAAAGACAAATCATTTATGATATATACGGACCGGTGAAGGATAAGGATTATTGGCAGGAGTGTAAGCAGGTTATTGATGAAATGTCCAAAAATGTGGAAGTGAATTATATGGGAGCTGTGGAACCGGTAAGGGTAGCCGAGATACTTACAGGATATCATTGTTATGTGCTGCCTACCTTTGGAGAGAATTTTGGGCATTCGATTTATGAAGCCTTAGCCGCCGGGCTACCGGTGATGATCAGCAATAAAACACCCTGGCAGAATTTGGAAGACAAAGGTTCCGGGTGGGTTTTTGATTTGAAGGAGAAGGATGATTTTGAGAGGGTTTTTATGGAACTGCTCAATAGTACTTCTGAAGAATTAAAAAATAAAGGGGAAGCAGCAAAGCAGCTTGCAGAGAGGTATTTGTTAGATGCCGGGCTGGAAGAGAGATATGATGAATTGTTTGGTTAGAATTCTGCCACCTCTTCACGGTTTGGGGTCTGAAAATAGAGTGGTAGAATCACCGATCTGCGCTGCGGGTTCTTTGAACAGTAGGGTTAGCTACAAGACGAGTAGAAAAATAAGAGAATAGAATTGATATTCTGAAATTGTGAAAAATCTGTAACAAGATGAAAGAACAACCCCCGGAATGAATTCCGGGTGAACAATATTTGCCGTTCCTATGGAACTGTAATTGGATAGATAGTCCCGTTGGATTTGAAATCCGCAAAACGATAGAACAATGTGGATTACCGCTCAGCTCTGCTGCTTTGTCTTTCACAAAGAAATCCACATGAACGGAGGATTAGAAGGTAGTGTGGTAATTCTAAGTTTGCCAGGAATTTTACTTCAAAGTGCCCCAGGCACGACCCATTTTATGATCTGGGATTTCAATCCCGGGGCTTAGAAGATTAGAAAATAGGTAATTATATTTGAGCTTACAAATTTAGTAGCTCATCAGCTCAATACAATATAAATATGTGTGGGATTAACGGAATTATTTCCAAAGCAATAAACGATAAAGAAACCAGGGTTAAAGCCATGAATGACCGGCTTTCTCAGGGGGGGCCCGACGATGAAGGGATATGGCAGGATGGTGAGGTGGCTCTGGGGCACCGGCGGTTGTCAATTATTGACCTCTCGGAAGCGGGGCATCAGCCTATGGTATCGGCTTGTGGACGGTATGTGATGGTTTTTAACGGCGAGGTCTATAATTTCAGGGACTTAAGAGGTCGGTTTGATTATCCCTGGAAGTCGCATACCGATAGTGAGGTGGTGTTGGCAGCGTGGAGCAAAATGGGCAGCAAATGTGTGGAATTGTTCAACGGGATGTTTGCCATTGCTGTATGGGACAAGAAGGAGCAGTCCCTTTCGTTGGTGCGCGATCGGGTGGGGATTAAACCGGTTTACTGGAGTCATACCGATAAGGGCTTTTTCTTCTCATCTGAGGTTAGGGCTTTACTGGCTTCGGGGATGGTTTCCAAAAAGCTGAAGAGTGATTCGGTGGTGGATTTTTTGAGGTACCAGACTGTTCAGGCGCCTGATACCATTCTGGATGAAGTGAAAATGCTTCTCCCGGGCACTGTGTTGTGCTACCAGTTGAAGGAGAATCAAATAGCTGAGAATACTTATTGGAGCTCGTTTGAAAAGGCTGAAAAGAAGACTTCCGATAGTTATGAAGAGGCAAAGAAGCAGGTTCGCAGATTGTTTTTTGAGTCAGTGGAGCGTCGCCTGGTGGCTGATGTGCCTTTTGGTGCCTTTCTTTCAGGGGGGATTGATTCGAGTGCTGTGGTAGGTGCCATGGCAAATGTTTCGGACAACAGGATTGATACCTTTAATATTGCCTTTTCGGAGGATGATTTTTCGGAAGCTCCGTATGCCAGATATATTGCTGAATTGCACAAAACCAATCATCACGAGATTCTTCTCAAACCGGACGATTTTCTGCATTTACTTCCTGATGCTCTGTCAGCAATGGACCATCCCAGCGGCGATGGTCCTAATACCTGGGTGGTTTCAAAGATGACCAAAGAAGCGGGTATCACAATGGCGTTGTCGGGACTGGGGGGCGATGAGGTGTTTGGAGGATATGCCATCTTTAACCGGATGATGGCACTGGAAAAAAGAAAGTGGTTGTGGAAGCTACCCCAGCCACTGCGACAAATGGCGGGTAATAGTGTTGCAACCTATAAGCCGGGGGTGGCCTCTCTGAAAGTGAAACAGCTTCTTGAAATGAAGAAG
>NZ_JADQBH010000195.1 GCF_016278715.1 Marinilabilia sp.
ACAAACCACGTTTCAGATAACCGGAAGCCTCACAGCTGTCAACAAAAACACTGTGCACGCCTGATGACATTTCACTGCCAATTACCAGGCCGTGAAGGCCTCTCAAACGACAATTGCGCACCACAATATTGTGCGACGGCATTTTCATTTCGCGACCTTCATGGTCACGGCCGGCTTTAATCACCACATTGTCATCTCCATTATTAAAATCTATGTTTTCAATCAAAACATTTTTAGTGTATTCCAGGTCTATTCCATCATTGTTTTTGTTGTGGGCGTCAAAACTCATGCCGCGCAAAGTTGCATTTTCACACTTCAGCAAATGCACACACCAAAACGGAGCATCTTCAATACGGACATCTTCAATGAGAATGTTTCGACAATTGTAAAACTGAACCAGATGGGGCCGCAAAAAGTGCCCTTCACCAAAAATGCGCTCCTCAACAGGAACTGCCTCATTATTCATTTTTCGTGACAGCATCTGACTTTCCTTCTGAACTTCTTTCCAGTTTTGCCAGGTACCGGAAGCCTCCCCATCAATAACACCTTTTCCGGTGATTGCTACATTGGTAAGGTTTTTACCGTAAATAAAAGGACTGTAATTGTAAAGAATTGTGCCTTCCCAACTGGTTTCCACAACTGGGAGATAATACTCCGGGTTGCAACCAAACTTTAGCACGGCCCCTTCTGCGAGATTCAGGTTGGTGTTGCTAACAAAATGAATGGGCCCGTTGAGATAATAAATTCCCTCAGAAACAACGATTGTTCCGCCACCCGCTTCTTTGCTGGCAGCCATCGCCTGATCAAAAGCCGGTTTGCTATCGAAGGAAGAATCATTGGCAATGGCTCCAAAATCTTTAAGGATAAAGTAATTATCAGAGAATTCCGGAACTTGAATCTGCTTCAGAATTTCCTCTTTGCTGTCGAAATGTGGCCGATTGTGCCCCTGGGTTTGCGAACACCCTGCCAGCAGAATGGTCAAAACCCCGAACAACAGCCATTGGTTTTGTCTCTGTTTCATAATTGTCAATTTTGCGCTGTTACGCCATTAGCTACGCGCTTATTTCAACGAAAGCTCGTTGAGATAATCCACAAATGCCTCCAAACTATTTATTTCTTCCTCCTTCTCACTAGCTGAAGTAATCCAGGTTGAAAGATATTTCGTGGGCCTGGACACTAACTCAAATTGCTTTTCGCCTTTTGTAACACTTTGAAAATCATCCGGATTAAAAAGTATTGCACCTCCGATATTCAATTGTACAGCTGCTACATCTTCGGGGTGTATTCCCCAGGTGCAGATGTAATTGTCAGTTTGTCTGGTTTCCGTTTTTTCATGGTAGTTAATACCGGTGAGGAAATAAACCGGTTTGCAACTCAAGGCAAAAGCCTCGACTTTGGCTTCCCGATGACCGGAAAACACCGTTACCCGAACCAAAACATCGATGGTATCGCCCATGTAAGGAATTCCTTCCGACAACATCTCCATATAGGATATTCCGGCTTCTTTCTTCACTCTGGCAGTCCTTTTAGAAACCGGATCCAGGAACATTTCCTCTCTGGTTTCGGGATTCCACAGACGAACACCTCCCATCCCCACAGTTGAGCCAACTTTATACTGATCAGCACCCCAACCATCGTTCTGCTGTTCCTCAGTAGGATACCATTCTCCTTCGGCCAGTTCAAGTCCGGCACGGGTTTTATTGTAAACATCCACAGCTACTTTGTGATCAAAATAGAGGCGCAACCCCATCCATTCATTTTCGATGGCAGGGCCATGATGAGCCAGTTGTTTGTACAAGTCTCCGGTTTCGGAGGAAATTTCTGTTTCCTGTTCGACTGCGTCTTTCCATTTCAGACTGATGTCGGTCCTGTTTTGGGAAAAGCTGCTGACTGTAACGAATATCATTACAGCAATAAATATTTTTTTCATTTTAATTCTGCTTTACGACATTAAACAATACACAATAAAGAATTCAAAGGTGAAGAAAACATAGCCTGAAAGGCGAATTAAATATATCCCGGAGCAGCACCCTGGCATATATTGGAACTATTACATAAGCGGGCTGAAAGCCCAACCTAACAATCCAGTTACCTGCCCTTACAGGGCGACAATAATAATTTGCATTTGCAAAAGCCCCAACGTGCTACATTGGGCTTAATTAAGCCGGGCTTTCAGCCCGAAAAAACATCACTCCTCGCAAGGAAGAGTAACGCAAAAGCCTAATTACCAGAGAGTTGCAGACAACGCCAATTATCTCACAAACAACTCACAATCAATTGTTTGCAAAAAATCCAGGCGAAAATTAAATATCACGTTGTTTATTTATTTTATTCATTTATAAAATATTAATGCAAATACCAATATCCAGAGAAATCTTTAATCCTCCTTTAGATTGCTTCATTTCACACGCAGTGAAGCAATCTCTATTTGATAACCGGAACCACAATCAGCGTCGATATCTTTCATTACTGGCTTCCGGGATTACTTTAAAGCATCAGCGAGAGGCAGTTGCATCTTCTTCATTTCTTCTGCTACCAACCGTGCCATTATCCTGGCACCTTCAGTGGAAAAATGAGTATCATCCTGTTCTCCATCCGGATAATTGGGATGCCCGGGTTCCACCCAGTTATAGAGTTCTCTGGACAAAGAATCCCCTTTTTGGCTGACCACTTTTGCACTCAAAGCCCGGTGATCGATCAGCGGCACATTTAGTTCGTTTGCTACCTCAATAGTTGCGTTAGGATATTCGCCATGTGTAGGCACCAAATCACCTTTCTCATTGAATTTTCGACGCACCACAGAGGTCATCAAGATGGGGAAAGCCCCCTTTGCCCTGACATCCGTAACATATTTCCGGAGGTTATTCTTAAATTCGGGAAGAGGAGAGTACCGTTCCCCCTTTGACGGACTTTCATCATTGTGTCCGAATTGAATGAATACATAGCTCCCGGGAGAGACCCGTCCCATCAGCGAATCCCATCGCCCTTCATAAATAAAACTTTTGGAACTGCGTCCGTTTCTTGCATGGTTTTCAAAGTCAACTTTGGTTGAATCAAAAAATTCAGGAAAAACCTGTCCCCAACCAGTTTCCGGATAAGCATCAGGTTTTTTGTCAGCCATGGTTGAATCTCCCGCCAGGTAAACATTGTAAACCGGGCGATTGGTGCATCCTGCAAAAACCAGAAACAGAATAAAAAGAGTAA
>NZ_JADQBH010000011.1 GCF_016278715.1 Marinilabilia sp.
TCTGTCAATGGACCTACCGTTTTGTTTGTCTTTGGTGCATCAAATATCCACTGTGAATGCGGAACAATAATGGTTTTGACTTTTTTGGGCAAGCCGCTCCAGCAAACAAGGGGTTATCGATTCCGAACCAAATAAACGATGTTAAGAATCAGTAGCATGCCAACAAACAGGGTCGGAAGAAGAAACAAAATACCAATATTGAGGTTGGTGGGGCCCGACAAAAAGACTGCTGTTGGGCCATCACTGCCTCCAATAATGCCCGTGCCCGATGAGTTGGAAATATCCTGAAGAATACTGCTGAAAATGAATCTGGCAGAGAAAAAAAATGAGATGACCAAAATGGCGCCGATAATGTTTCCGGTTAAAAGTAGTTTTCTTTTCATTTTTTATGATAAAAGGTGATCTATTCGATAAATTTGCTTGAAAAAATATAGTTAAAACAACAAAAGACATGAATTAAAGATGTTTTGCATACAGTTCCTGCTTTTTTGAAGGGGTATCAAACTTAACAAGGCTCATGGCTATGCATTACCTTGTATGTTATGGCATCTCTATTCACCTGGTCGAAATGCTCAATTACAGGAAAACTATATTTTGAATAGTCTTCTTTTGTGGAGTTAACAATTATAATATTTGGAACATTGGTATTCATTGCAGCCTGAATTCCGGAAAAAGAATCTTCAAAAATAACAGATTTAGATTTTTCAACACCCAAGGTGAACAAAGCCTTTTCGAATAAATCAGGATGAGGTTTTCCTTTAATTTTTCCGTCATTATATATAATGTTCTCTTCATTAAAATAATGAAGCAAATTTAATTTTTCGATAAAAAAGTCAATGTTTGATTTTCCTGATGCTGTTGCTATTGCCATAGGAATCCTTAGATTTTTAAGATGTTTCAGGAATGCTTCAGCCCCGGGAGCAATTTTCATCTCATGCTTAAGGCATTCACGTCTGTAAAAAACCTCCTTCTCTTCACTATACTTTTCAATTTCCCAATCATCGAGTTTGCGCTTAAACAAAAATTCAAAGGTGTCCTTGCTGTTTCTGCCATGAATGTATTCTTTCTTTTCTGGCATTGTAAGGCTTATATTATGTGTTGGCAGATATTTGTCCCAGGAAATTTCCTGGTATTTTGAATCCCAGAACAGGGTGCCGTTCAGGTCAAAAATTACTCCTCCCATTTTGTTTCGTTTTTAAGGTTTAAGTATATGATTTTTCAACTAATCTGTAGCGGGTTTGGTTAACGACCAATGGCTGTGAATGATTTTCCACTTGTTGTTTTCTTCAAGTCGGTATACTTCTGTACAGTTCTCTTTCCAGACAGACTTGCCAGCGTATGAATGCAGATTATAGGTCAGTACTGCCATTGAATCGGCTACTTGTACCCGGGGATTTACTATTTCGAAATTATCCATTTTTATCTTTCCACGCATGCTTTCATACAACTCTTTTATCTGCTCCAGACCGTCGAGCCGTAATTCCATAGCCGGGTCAAAATAAGTGAAGTCCTTTGCATAAAGTTCCAGAAAAGGAGATGGATTTCCTTTGTGCCATGCATGGAGTGCTTCAGTCTCCAATGCAATAATTGTTTCTGTGGTTTTGTGTTTGTCCATGATGTTGTGCTTGAGTTGATAGCTGTTTTTTGGGGCTTTAAAGTTTTATACCAAAGTTTTTATAGATAAACGTTCCGGTTCCGTGTTTCAATACCCCTTTCTCGTACAAATCAGAAAATGCCTTGTCTATATCCTCAATAATCGAAACTGGAATATTTAAGTCGTGATGTGCAGGCAGAATTTTTGTTACTGACAGCGGTAGTAGTTTTTTGATGGAATTCATGTAAGCAATCGGGTCTGTTTCGAATATTTCGAAGTCTTCAGGTTTATATCTTGTACGAATATAATAGGACCAATTACATGCGATAAATGATTCTTCCAGGTAGCCTGATTGCCACAGTCGCTCACAAAGGTCAAATGTATCCGTTTTTGTGGCAGACGCGATTCGTTTAAAGAATTTCTTACTTATCTTATTGACAGCCGGAACTCTAACTCCGTAAGAATAAATTTTTTCTTTGAAAAAGCGCCGACTCGATGCCCGTGTGTTTTCATTAATCTGGTGCCGAAGCTCCTCCCGGATTTCTTCGATGATAGCAGTATCCATGTTTCATCAGAATTGGTGATAGTTAAGGCAAAATGCATCAGAAAATCAAATTTTGGGTTTCGTACTCCGTTTAAATTAAAAAAGGACAAGTTTGCCCTGACGGGGAGCGGATTGAAAAGATAAATCCGTAAATTACAAAACAGTCCCCTCATTGTTGTATTGTTGATATTATATCTGTTTCTTAGATGTAAATCATCATAAAATGGTTGCGTCTTTTTTATTCATAATTTAAATTATTGAGTGAAGATTTACTGTTAAGGAGTCCCTTTCCTCGTAAAGTCTGGATACTCCCGATAAGAATTGATCTTCTTTCATGAAGCCCTGACTATATTTGTTTTACGTCAATAACGATCCGTTTTTATTGGCGCGCTTTATGGCTTCCAGCCCCTGCGGAGTCTAACCCCATTTTCATAAGAGTTTGTGCAAGCCTTTTGTTTTTAACAGACCATTTCTTGTAGGTAAACGCTGCGCAAAATTTTTTTATAAGTATTATCCTCAAGAAATTGTATTTCTCCATCGGTCCATGTTCCCCGCGACCTGATAAAGGAGCCTTGGGTGGTCTATGCCAAGCAGGCTTTTGGCAGTCCGGAAAGCGTGGTTGAATACCTGGGAAGGTATAGTCACCGGGTGGCCATTTCTAATCACCGTATCCTGAAAGTGACCAGTACCCATGTAACCCTTAGCTGGCTTAACCGCAAGGCAGGCTATCGAAAGGAAACAATAAGGCTTACCGGCGTGGAGTTTCTGGAACGCTTCCAGGAGCATATTGTGCCGCCTCACTTTCGACGCATTCGCCACCTGGGCTTTTTGAGTAATCGCAATAAAGGGGAAGCAATTAAAAAAATCAGAAAGCAATTGCTGGTGGCTCATGTTACGAGGCCTGGGTTGTCCCGGAGCCAGGTGCTGGCGTTGCGCTTTGGAGAGCGTTCGGTGCTGCAATGCCGCAAGTGTGGCGGAGAACTCTTGCTACTGGAGAGTTTTCCAAAGATGAATGCACTTCTGTAGTGCAAATGGGAAAGGTATGCGCTGACTTG
>NZ_JADQBH010000032.1 GCF_016278715.1 Marinilabilia sp.
ATCAAAACCTTACAAAACCATAATCGGGATCAGGGTTTAAGGGATGAAATCCCTTTTGGGAAAAGGTTTAGGGCACTATTGATTTGCGTAAGTGATTTTCCATGTCGATTCGGTTCGACTGGTTTTATGGTTTTATTGATGTGTCGAAAGGGGATTATTCACTATTTGCTATGGAAAAGCAACTAAATGCTTATGTCAAGGAATCTATCACTTATCCATAAAAGTAAGACAGATGTATCAATTACTTTCCAAATCGCCACTCTTTGCCGGATTGAAGGAAGACGAGATAAAAACTTTGTTTTCGCACATTGTATATCAGGTGCGTAGTTTTGCCAAAGGTGAAATTATTGCTTCCGGGGGAGAAGAATGCCGATCGTTGCAGATTGTGTTTAAAGGCAATGTAAAAGGGGAAATGATTGATTACTCGGGGCGGGTCCTGAAAATTGAGGACATTCCGCCGCCACGTCCACTGGCAGTTGCTTTTCTTTTTGGAAAAAACAATCGTTTCCCGGTTACAGTGAGTGCCACCGAGTATTCCGAACTAATCGTTATACCCCGGCAATCGGTGGTAGCCCTGATGCAGCTTAGTGAGGTGTTTCTGACCAATTTTCTGAATGCCGTATCTAACAGGGCTCAGTTTATTTCCGGAAAATTAAGGTTTTTGTCTTTTAAAACACTCAAAGGCAAACTGGCCCATTACCTGATGGAGCTGGATCGGCATCAAAAACAGAACGGTGAAATCAGAATAACAAGAACCCAGGAGGAACTGGCCGACCTATTTGGCGTGGCACGTCCCTCATTGAGCCGTACTTTAAGGGAGTTGCATCATCAGGGCATTATAAAAGCCAACGGACGGACTGTTACCATTATAGACAGGAATGCATTGCTTGAAGATAGCAGTTAGCTGATAGCTCTTGGCTGTTAGCTGTTAGCTGACAGGAAAGTTGGTGGAAGTGATTAGATGAGAAAAGGTACGTCCCCGAATGGGAGGTAACTATCTTATAATCCTTGTCAATTTATACAATACTCCGTTATACCGAAGTTTCGGGATACGATTTGTCCTAAATCTAAAAGTCTAACGATCTATTATTTATAAGTTTTCGCAATAAATAATTTATGAATAGTCACGGTTAATAAAGACTCCCTCAATCCTCCTTGAAAACAGCAATTACTTTATTTTCAGCATCCATTAATTGCATGGTGTTGTTATCGACCGAAAGTTTGTCGCAATTCTGAAGTGCTTGTAAAAAAGCTGTCTCCATCTCCATCTTTTCAGAACAATACATTTTTGTGGATGCAATATTTTCGAATCTTACTGTTCCGTCATCTTCAACCTGATAATCTCCGAAAAATGAGTTGCAGCCTGCATATCCGTGAACCCGGTCTTCTTCTGCATCAAAAATAACATGAGGCTTTCTTTCTCCATCCTTACTGTCAATTGTTTTTCCGGATAATTGCTTTAAAGCCCACTCTTTGTTTACAAATTGAGACAGTAGCAGTTTGTTTTTTTCAGATTCTTTTTTCTTTAGAATGTAATGCTGTTCCAGCAGTTCGTCAACCTCCTGTTGGTTGTTGTTCAGCATTCTTAATACAGAATCCTCAAATTGATAAAAGGTTTCATTGTATCTGCTTTTAAACACCCAAATGTTCTCTTTTTCGCTCTTTTTGATTAGTCCCGAAGAAATAAAGGGAACGCTGTCTTTTTCGGTGTAAACTTGTGATATTTCATAGGAGTTATCCGGATTAACAGTAATGGTTGTTTCAATTCCCGGACAGTCGATGCAGGGGAGAAGTCCGGTGTACACTCCAGTCATATCTTCCTCAATTTGCTCCGATTCATTTGTGGAAGTAACTTTACCGGAGGTCTTTTTCGAGCAGGATATCGTGGTTGTCAGTGCAATTGTTGCAAATAAAAGGAGTTTTATTATTCTCATCTTAGGAGTTTTTTTATTTTAATCAGCCGAAAATTTTTTACTTTAACCAGAAGATAAAATTTCTATACCAATGTAAGATTAAAATTCTGAAAATGGTTGCTTTTACTTATTGGAAAATGATTCTTTCTTTTGTACGTTACTTCTTTCAACTTACACAAAAAACAAAACCAACTATTTACTGTTTTGGTTTGAGAGGGAAAACAAAATATTAATCTTTCAAATTTTTGTGGAATAGGATTCATCCTGTTCAAAATAGATATATTCAAGCTTCTACAATTCTTGATTGAAGCCGACCTCGACAGGTTAGCCTAAAAACAAGGTTGTTTTATCGAAAAACCGTATCTGTCTGAGTCTCAGGCGGGCACTAAGTGAGATGAGTTTAGACGATTTCGATGAAACCAGGATGGAAAGGAATGCCTCAAAGAAACATAAAAAAGTTATTTCATGCGAGTTCCATCAGACCTAAAAAAACAAATGAATCTGGTATTTAATTTTAGGATGAAACAAAATTATTAGATGAAGAAAGCTCCAGCTCAAACATTGTCACCCGAATCTTCGCAGCGAAATTTTTATGGTTTTTTGTGGCATGCTTCACTGCTGGCATTTGCCAAGAATTTTATAGACGTGGATACCGTGCTTCCTGCCATGCTGATTGAGTCGGGCGGAACTTCAATGCATGTGGGAATTATGACTGCCATCCTGCTTGGCGGCACCCGGTTTGCCCAGTTGTTTTTTGCACCATACATCAGCAATCAGCCTTTCAAGAAGAAATTTCTCTTATTGGGGATTAATTCCAGAGTGTTGTCCATTGTGGCGTTGGGAGGTATCATCTTTTTTATGCAGGCCGGGGATGCAAAGTGGGTGTTGTGGCTGATATTTTTCTTTATTTCCGTTTTTGCGCTGGGAGGGTCTTTTGCCAATGTTAGCTATATGGACATAATCGGGAAATCGTTATTGGAAGAGAAACGAAAGAGTTTTTTCTCTACCCGTCAGGTGCTTTCCGGTGGTATTGTATTGGTTTCAGCCTATTTGGCAAAACAAGTTCTTGCGGCTGAAAGTTATCCCGTCAATTACGCTTATATGTTTTTGGCCGGCGGCTTCTTTCTACTACTCGCCTCAATCGGTTTTTGGGTTTTGAAAGAAGAGCTGGCCTCCCAACTGAAAATAAAAGGAACCTTGAAATTCTTCTCCGTGATGCGGAAAGAGATGAAAGAAAATAAACGACTTCCCCATTTTATTGGATTTATTAATACTCAGGGAATTGCGGTATCATTTCTTCCCTTTGTGGTTTTGTACGGAAAGGATTATCTGAATGCCGGAAGTGCCTCCACCGGTAGTTTTTTACTTTACAAGGTTATTGGAATGGTCGCTGTAAGTCTGCTGGTCGCAGTAGGGGCCAAAAAGATGCGCTACAATTACCTGTTATACGGCAATGTGGTTTTATCTGTTTTTATGGCTGTTCTGACGCTTTTAAGTAAGGATTTGGCATCGCTTTACTATGTCTTTCTGATAGGAGGGGTGGTTTTTTCTCTGTTTAATATTACCATGAATGGTGTTCTGCTTGAAGTTTCTGGAAAAGAAAACAGAGCTCTTTATGCAGGCATTACCGGAGCCGGAAATATCCTTCCCGTTCTTTTTCCTCTTTTAAGTGGCTGGCTGATTGACATTCTGGGGTTTCAGAGTTTTGTGGGCCTGTTTGTCTTTTTCTCGCTGATGTCGGTTTATTTTATTTACAAAATTGATTGTGATAAATAAGGGGCTTTTCAATGCGGACTCTATTGGCACTCGTTTTTGCAATTTCTGTCATCAGAGTATCGCCGGTGGGATCGTCCGGCCAGATAAATATTTCATTGACGCCTCTCAAAATTACCTGTTCGCCGTTAACATCAAACAGGTTTTTGCCACTTACAGTCATCGAAGAATTTGAATCACTGAAGTACAGAAATGATGCGATTCCCAGAAAAAAAAGTATAATTGTGTGTTTTTCCTCATGTGGCGAAAATAGGAGAAATAACTAAATATTGTAACAGGAAATTATAGTCATATTTCAAATGAATTTTTTTAATGAGCTGATAATACATTGATTATACAATTTTGGCAGAAGATATAAACTAAGAAAAAAATCATTGCAGAATAAAGGATGACATTATCCGAAATAGTTTCTTTTTTATATTTTTGTAGCGCAAATGTTGTGTTGAAAAAAACAAGAAAGATGTTGTTACATAATCGCCTTGGACGTCCGCAGTTGGAAGCCCGTTTAGATTCAGAAAAATTTGTTCGTCGAACGCTTTCGTTTTACCGATATGTGAATGTTGAAAACCCGCAGGAGTTTCGTGACCAATTATACCTAGCCTGGGACCAGTTGCAGTGCTACGGTCGGGTGTATGTTGCCCCGGAGGGTATCAATGCTCAGATGAGTGTTCCGGAACATCAGATTGATGCCTTTTTGAAGCATCTCGAATCGGTTCCTGAACTTTCCGAAATGTCTTTGAAATGGGCTGTGGAGGATGATGGAAAATCATTTCTGAAGCTTGTTATCAAAGTACGTTCAAAAATTGTTGCTGATGGGTTGACTGAAACAGAGTTTGATGTTACCAATGTAGGGCAAAGACTATCTCCGTTGGAGTTTCATGAATTGGCTAAAAAGGAGGAGGTGATTGTGGTGGATATGCGCAACCGGTATGAAAGTGAAATTGGTCGATTTCAGAATGCCATTTGCCCCGATGTACGAACTTTTCGGGAAGAGGTGGAGACGGTGGTGAAACAACTTCAGGATAAAAAGGACCGTAAGGTTTTGTTGTATTGCACTGGAGGTGTGCGTTGCGAAAAAGCAAGTGCCTGGCTGCGCCATCATGGTTTCTCAGATGTGAATCAGTTGCATGGCGGTGTGATTGCCTATTCGCATGAAATTAAGCAGGCCGGGCTTGCTTCGCAGTTTATCGGGAAGAACTTTGTTTTTGATGAAAGACTGGGAGAGCGCATCACTAACGACATTATCAGTCATTGTCATCAGTGCGGCAAGTCCTGTGATACACACGTTAATTGTGCTTACGATCCCTGTCACAAACTTGTCATACAATGCGATGTGTGTGCTGAGAAATATTCCGGTTGCTGCTGTGAGGAGTGTTGTCTTCAATTCGCGCTGCAGAGCGGTGCCAAGGAGGAGGGGCAGGATGAGGTTAAGGTTGAGATTTAGGCTAAGGATGAGGCAAAGGATTTATTCACCATTAAATCAAAGAATGCCTGGCGACAGCTTTTTTTAAACTGCGTAACTGTTTTATGTCGCACTTCAAGTGCGACAATAATTCGTATAATTCGTGGACCCCAAACAAGAAATGGCTTAGCCATTTTGCCAAAAAAACACCAATATGCTTCAAGTCTTATGTTTTCTTTTGTAGTAAAATGACTCTCATTGCTTTAAACGATATGCCTGAAACAAATACCAACTTCTGGAAAACCTCAAAACGCCCCCTGATGATGCTGGCTCCAATGGAAGATGTGACCGACACGGCTTTTCGGGAACTGGTATTGCACAATACTGTCGCCGGGCAATTGGATATCATTTTTACCGAGTTTACTTCCACCGACGGACTTTGTCATCACAAAGGACGGGACAATGTGGCACAACGGCTGTTTGTGTCAGAAACTGAGAGAAATCTTCTTAAAGAAAAAGGTGTGAAGCTGGTGGCACAGATATGGGGCAACAAACCGGAGAAATACTATGAAGCTGTTAAGTTTATTGAGGCGAATTACCATTTCGATGGCCTGGATATCAATATGGGCTGTCCGGTGCGGAATGTAGTGTCGCACGGCAGTTGCTCTGCACTGATAGATAATGAGTCGCTGGCTGCAGAAATTATTCAGGCAACACGGGAAGCCAGCTCTTTACCGCTAAGTGTAAAAACACGAATTGGACTAAAGAGGGTAGATACAGAAAGGTGGATGAAATTTTTGTTTCGTCAGCCGGTAGATGGAGTCATTTTGCATGGAAGAATTCAAAAACAGATGTCTGAAGGGGAGGCCGATTGGGACGAAATTGCCAAAGCTTCGGCCATTCGGGATGAATTGGCGCCTGATATCCCTATTATCGGAAACGGCGATGTGTTAACGATTGAGGATGCTTTATTAAAACCTGAAAAATACCATACCGACGGGGTAATGATTGGTCGCGGAATTTTTCAAAATCCATGGATGTTTCAATCCTCTCTCTCAGAAATAGATATTGAAAAGCGTCTTAATACCCTGTTAAAGCACCTTCAGCTTTATGAATCAGCGTGGGCTCATATTCGACCATTCCCCATCCTAAAACGCTTTTTTAAGATTTATATTTCCGGTTTCAGAGGAGCGGCTGAGTTGCGAAAAGAATTGATGGATTCAAATTCTGTAGAGGAAGCCCGGAAGGTTCTTTTAGGAACAATGAATTGAATGTTGCTTAACCGAACGTAAATTAAAGTGGTTGCTTGCAGGAATGAGGGGCATTATTCCAAAGCATCCGCTGCACCTATACGTTTGAATCTGCCCTAAATTCTCTATTAACCGTTCTTTAGTATTGATTATTCGATAACGAATTTTCTCTGTCAGGGTAGATTTGTAACCCGGACATGAGGATGAGGCCAATTAATAGTTGACAATTTTTTTTGCTTAGGTTTCGGTTTACATCCAAACCTATGTTAAAATCCGCCAAAAAGCCCCTAAATTGCAAAAGATTTAACATCTTTACATTTTGAAATTTAGAAGGAAAAAATTGTGCGAAACTATTCGGAAATAGGATGTTTAACTTTACTGGGAGTAACTCTCACGGTGTATGTGGCTGTAGGCAATTGTCAGCCGGATCAGAATCCGTATGATTGGTCCTCAAAGAACATCAACGCCGAAGAGGTTGAAAGAGCAATAAAGCAGGGTAGTGAGAAACATTATTTTGTAAAAGTTTCCACCCAGGCTTTGTCGCAAAATGGAACAAAAAAATCATTGGCAGGCATTCCAGCACTTGGTTTGGCAGGTGTTGCTGACTCATCCGCTGACTCTGTTCTGCCTGTAAATTCTTTTTTTCTTTCACTTCCCAGTTTTCCATCCCGTACAACTTGTTATGACTTTCCGGGAATTATTCTGGACTTTTGTGAGGGTTTTGATTATCATAACCCTGCAAGCATTCTTCATCTTGAAATAAGAGCCGGCCCGTGCCAGGCTTAATTTCATCATTTATCATTTATTTATTTTTCCATCCGATTATTTCAGGGAAGAGTAATTTCAACTATTGTTAATAATTAACCAATTAATATTATGCCGGTTTTTAACCAGATAATGACCAAAATGTTTGGCAGTAAATTTACACGTGACCAGAAACTGGTGATGCCTGTTGTCGAACAAATAAAGAGTGTTTCTCCAGAAATAGAGAAACTTTCGAATGATGAATTGCGTCAACGAACAGTTGATTTAAAAGCCCGCTTGCAGGAAGCAACAAGCAATGAGCAGGCAAAAATTGAAGAACTTAAAGAGAAAGCTGAGAACAGCAAATTATCCGTTAATGAACGGGAAGATATTTACGACCAGATAGATAAGCTGGAAGATGAGATCACGGAAAAACTAAAAGGAACCCTCGATGAAATTCTTCCAGAAGCCTTTGCTGTAGTGAAAGAGACTGCAAGCCGCTTTAAGGAGAACGAAACTATTGAAGTTTCCGCAACAACTTTTGACCGTGACCTGGCTGCCAAGCATGACTTTGTGGATATTGAAAATAACAAAGCTATTTATCACAACACCTGGCAGGCAGGAGGTAATGAGGTTACCTGGGATATGGTGCATTACGATGTCCAGCTTTTTGGTGGGGTTGTGCTTCATCAGGGGAAAATTGCAGAGATGGCTACTGGTGAAGGTAAAACACTTGTGGCTACGCTTCCTGTATTTCTGAATGCCCTTACCGGGCGCGGAGTACACCTGGTAACAGTGAACGATTACCTGGCCAAACGTGACTCCGAATGGATGGGCCCCATCTTTATGTTTCATGGATTGAGCGTGGATTGTATTGATAAACATCAGCCTAATTCTGAAGCACGCCGTGCTGCCTACAAAGCTGATGTAACTTATGGTACCAACAACGAATTTGGTTTTGATTATCTGCGTGACAATATGGCTGTTTCCCCCAAAGATTTGGTGCAGCGGAAACACAACTATGCTATCGTGGATGAGGTGGACTCGGTTTTGATTGATGATGCTCGTACGCCGTTGATTATCTCCGGGCCTGTTCCAAACAAAGGAACCGATCAGCTCTTTATGGAGTTCCGTCCTAAAGTGGAGAAGTTGTTTGACATACAACGTTCAGAAGTAACCAAAATCCTGGCCGAAGCTAAGCAAAAATTGAAATCGGAAGACCACAAAGTGCAGGATGAGGGTGCTTTATTGTTGCTTAGAGCTTACAAAGGGCTTCCCAGAAACAAAGCCATTATCAAATTCCTGAGTGAGCAGGGTATGAAAGCCCGGATGCTAAAAACAGAGAATTTCTACATGCAGGAGAATAACAAGAATATGCATGTGGTTACTGACCCGCTCTATTTTGTGATTGATGAGAAAACCAATTCGGTGGAGATGACCGATAAGGGTATCGATTTGATTACAGGAACCAGTGACGATCCAAGTTTCTTTGTGCTGCCTGATATTGGTTCTGAAGTGGCTGTCCTTGATAAGGATACCTCTCTGAGTGAAGAAGAAAGAGTAGCCAAGAAAGATGAAATGCTTCAGAATTATGCTGTGAAGTCGGAACGGGTTCATACCGTAAATCAGTTGCTAAAGGCTTATGCCATGTTTGAGATTGACGTGGAGTATGTGGTGATGGATAACAAGGTGAAGATTGTGGACGAGCAGACCGGCCGTATTATGGAAGGTCGCCGCTATTCTGACGGACTTCATCAGGCTATTGAGGCCAAAGAACAGGTAAAGGTGGAAGCTGCTACACAGACGTATGCCACCATTACTTTGCAGAACTATTTCCGGATGTATAAAAAACTGGCCGGTATGACCGGTACTGCGGAAACGGAAGCAGGAGAGCTTTGGAACATTTATGAGCTGGATGTGGTGGTAATTCCTACCAACAGACCTATCGTAAGAAAAGATCACGAAGACCTGGTTTATAAAACAACGCGTGAGAAATACAATGCAGTTATTGAAGAAATTTCGGCGCTTGTAAAGGCCGGAAGACCGGTGCTTGTAGGTACCACATCGGTGGAAGTATCGGAATTGTTAAGCCGTATGCTTAAAATTCGCGGAATTAAGCACAATGTACTGAATGCCAAGCAACACCAGCGTGAGGCTGAAATTGTGGCTGACGCCGGTAAAGAGGGTGTCGTAACCATAGCTACCAACATGGCCGGTCGTGGTACCGACATTAAACTGTCCAAAGAAGTAAAACAGGCCGGTGGTTTAGCCATTGTGGGTACCGAGCGTCACGAATCGCGTCGTGTTGACCGTCAGTTGCGTGGTCGTGCCGGTCGTCAGGGTGACCCGGGTTCTTCTCAATTCTTCGTTTCGCTTGAAGACAACCTGATGCGTCTTTTTGGTTCCGACCGGATTGTGAAGTATATGGACCGGATGGGCATCAAGGATGGTGAAGTAATCCAGCACAGTATGATTACCAAGAGTATTGAGCGTGCTCAGAAAAAAGTTGAAGAAAACAACTTCGGTATTCGTAAGCGTTTGCTTGAGTATGATGATGTGATGAATTCGCAGCGTGAGGTTATTTATACCAAACGTAAGCACGCTTTATATGGCGAACGTATTCAGGTTGATATCTCAAATATGATGTTGGATACCTGTGAGGAAATTATTGCAGAGCATCAGCAAAATAACGATTTTGAAGGGTTTAAATCAGAGTTAATCAGAACCTTTTCTTCCGATTCTCCTTTTCAACAGGAAGAGTTTATGAAATCCAAGGTAGAGGAGTTGGCTGATAAACTGCATACTAAAGTGTGGGACAATTATCAGCGGAGGATGGAAACCATTTCGCGTCAGGCGTATCCGGTTGTTAAGGATGTGTTTGAAAATAAAGGAGAGGTTTATGAAAATATAGTGGTTCCGATTTCAGATGGCCAGCGAATATTCCAGATTACCACCAATCTGAGAAAAGCTTATGAAACAGAAGGGGCTGACCTGGCTAAATCGTTCTCTAAAACCATGTTGTTGCTCACCATTGATGAAGCCTGGAAAGAACACCTTCGTGAGTTGGATGACCTGAAGCAAGCGGTTCAAAATGCTTCTTACGAACAAAAAGACCCGTTATTGATTTATAAGTTTGAGTCTTTTAATCTTTTCAAAACAATGATTGGGGATAACAACCGTAAGGTGGTTGCCTCCCTGGCCAAAGCTCATATTCCCATCAGGGATGCCAGTCAGGTGAAAAAAGCTGAAGAGCGCAAACAGGATATGGGACGTCTTAAAATGCAAAAAGACGAAATGCCCGGAGTGGGTGTTCCTGGTATCGCATCACGCGGAGGTCAGCCCGGCAGTCAGCAGAAAGAAAAGCCCAAAGCTGAACCGGTTCGTGTGGAGAAAAAGGTAGGTCGTAACGACCCTTGTCCTTGTGGAAGTGGAAAAAAGTACAAACAATGTCACGGAAAATAATCGCGTATGTTTTTATTAAATTATATTTCATGGAATCCCGACCCGGAGATTTTTTCTCTGGGGCCATTAACGGTTCGGTATTACGGACTCTTTTTTGCAATGGCCTTTTTGTCTGGTTATTACATAATTGAGCGCATGTTTAAACGGGAGGATATTCCCGAAAAGTGGTTGGATAAGTTGTTTCTCTATGTGGTAATCGCCACTGTTGTGGGCGCTCGTTTGGGCCATGTGTTTTTCTACGGATGGGACTATTATTCCCAAAATCCGGGAGAGATTTTGGCTATCTGGCATGGAGGACTCGCCAGTCACGGTGGAGCTATCGGAATTCTGGTAGCCATTTATTATTATTCCAAAAAGGTATCCAAAAAGCCGATGCTTTGGATTCTTGATCGATTGGTAGTTCCGGTGGCCCTGGCGGCCGTCTTCATTCGTCTTGGAAATCTGATGAATTCTGAGATTGTAGGGCGTGTTACTGATATACCCTGGGCCTTCTGGTTTCAGCGTGTTGACCCGGATACAGTTACTCTCAGGCATCCAACTCAAATTTATGAAGCTCTTGCCTATCTTGTGACATTTGTCTATCTGATGTTTTTGTATTGGAAGACCAATGCGCGTCTTCGTCAGGGATTTCTATTCGGAATTTTCCTGATCGGAATTTTTGCATCACGGTTTGTTATCGAATTTGTGAAAGCAGATCAGGAAGCTTTTGAAGCAGGAATGGCAATTAATATGGGACAAATTTTGAGTATTCCCTTTGTGGTTGCCGGCCTTTATTATGTGAACAGGGGCATAAAAAGGGGGCCGGTTAAGACCAATGAGGGAAAGAAACAGTAGCTAAGTAAACAGCACAAAAAAAATATACTGATGGCCAATTATTTAGTTAATTGGTCATTAGTGTTTATAAGAGATTATTTGGGGATTTCTTAAATTTTCAGAATCATTATTGTCCGGGAGAATTAAAAGTCCAGATTGTTTCACAGATGCCATATTCACGTTTGTCCTTGCTTGTGCCTTTTCAAAAAAGTCTGTTTGCAAATATCAAATAGAGGTGCGAGTTTCCTTCGGCTTTAATAACCAAATTCTATACGAACGAAAATTGAATTTTGGGTTTTGCTAATTGTTGAAGATATTTTTGGTTTTCTTGAGGGTTTAAAATAGTTTCAATCCTATTCTCACAGAAAAGCGATTGTATTTAATTTTTCGTTCCAATTCTCTGTAAACCCAGTGTTCCTGAACATGTGAGGAGCTTTGGTATTGATAACCCAGCGCCATAAAAAGCTTGCACTTGCCCTTCATTGGGAATATATACCCCAGGTGTGTATGGGCAAACCGACCCCCTTTTGTTTTTAAGACCTCTACATATTCAAGTTTTGCCTCTTCCAAAGGAAATGCATGCCCCACAGCTCCATTAAAATAAACAGCTCCATATTCTTTTAAGGGGAAAATCAGCTTAATATCTGGTCCCACCGGAAGCAAGGCTACATCGTACCATTCCACTCCTGTTGTCAATCCAAGGGCCAGATATTTTCCAATGTGAAAGTTGGGTGTTATTTGTAATGAACTGATGTTTCCTTTTTCATCATTAGAAGAACCAATGAGTTGTCCGAAG
The DNA here is from genome assembly GCF_016278715.1 of Marinilabilia sp. GTDB lineage: Bacteria > Bacteroidota > Bacteroidia > Bacteroidales > Marinilabiliaceae > Marinilabilia. Next base: position 12,154 of record NZ_JADQBH010000032.1, read on the forward strand.
GAAGCAAAGACAGCAAAGTTGTTTTCATCGGGAATGAATTCTTTCTCGTTTTGGGCATAAAGCCGAAGAGTGCCCAATAATATCAGCAGAATAATAAATCTTTTCATTTCTCAGGGTTTGTAATAAAGAAGACAATTTGCCGGTTTCGTTGCGTCAAAATTAATTATAAACGCAACCTTTTTACAATAAACGCATCTCATATATAAATGGGAAAAATGTTTTTCATTCACTGTTCAATATATCCCGTTCCTTTGCAATATTTGGAATTTTGAAATTTTTCCTTGATAGCCATTTTGCCAGTTGGATGCGATTTTTAATACCTCAAGAAATTAACATATATCGACTATTATTAACCCAAAATAATCAATCATGAAGAGAATTTCGTTTCTTTTGCTGACGTTAAGTCTGGTCATAGGTTTAAGCTCCTGCAGCGATAAAATTGAAGAAACCTATGTGGTCAATACTCCTGAATATCTCAGTTATGCTGAGTTAAGGTCTTCTTTTGTTGTGAAAAGCGCCGAAGCCATTAATCAGCCGGGCAAATTCTACTTTAAGGATGATTTTATTTTTATCAATGAATACCAAAAAGGGATTCATGTGGTTGACAATTCGAATCCTGAGAATCCTCAAATTGTTTCGTTTATTGAAATACCCGGAAATGTGGATATGGCAATCAAAGGGGATAAGCTTTATGCGGACAGTTACATTGATTTGCTGACCATCGACATTAGCGATATGAATAACATCTCGGAAGTGGATAGAGACACCAGCGTATTTCCATATATCATTCCCGAATTTGGAGTGGGAAGGCTGGAAAATATTGACCAAAACCAAGGGGTTGTAACGGGATATAAAGTATCTGAGAAAACGGAGGCTGTTTCCGGTTACAAAGAAGATTATCTGAGATTTCAAACGTGGGAGTCTTCTTTTTTTATGATGGATGGTGCTTTATCCAATAGTGTTAGCAAAACCGGGACGGGGCAGGGCGGTTCAATGGCCAGGTTTACTGTTTTTGATGATTATTTGTATGCCATAGATAACGCATCACTCAATTTGTTTGATGTGTCTGATGCAGCCAATCCGGAATATACTAAACAAATTCCTATCAGCTGGCAAATTGAGACGTTGTTTCCTTACAACAATATGCTTTTTATTGGTGCCCGCTCTGGAATGTACATCTATAGTCTCCAAAATCCTGCCAATCCACAGTTTATCTCTGAATTTACGCATGCATCTGCTTGTGATCCGGTTGTGGTGGAGGGGAATTATGCTTACGTGACTTTAAGAGGAGGAAATCTTTGTGGCGCCATCGAAAGTCAGCTGGAAGTGATTGATATATCAACGATTGAATCTCCGGAGTTATTAATGACTTATCCCATGACAGAACCTTACGGTCTGGGTATCGAAAATGAGGTGTTGTTTGTTTGTGATGGAAAGGCAGGACTGAAAATCTATCATGCCCATGATCCATATACCATAGATGAGAATGTGATTGCCCATTATGAGGAAATAGATGCTTTTGACGTTATTCCTTTGGGAGATGTCTTGTTGGCGATAGGTGCTGATGGGCTGTATCAGTACGACTACTCGTCGCTTGAAGATATTAAACAACTGAGTTTTATACCCGTTTATGGGGATTAATTGAGTGACTTCAGGTTTCAGGTTTTGGTTTTGGAAAATTAATTGGCTTATTTCAAATATGGGTACTTATTATAAAAGTTTTTTCAAACCAACACAATAACATACGACACCTTCAGCGTCGATATTATATGTTTTGCGAACAGCTATAAACATAGGAGCCCTTCAGGCTCCCATTCCCTACAATATACGGATATGATCCCGAAGGCTTTATTTCCCTCAAGTATAAAGGCATGACCCCGATCGGGTCAAATATTTATAGATGAAATGTTTACATAAGAATCGACCCCCAAAGAGGGTCGTACCAGTCAGGTATATTTGTTTTCCTCATGGTTTTTTCAATTATGATCTGTTGTAAGTATCTGATAGTTTTGCATTATTGTGATTTACCAATTTATTTAAGAGGCAGATGACTTTCGGGTTTTCTGCCTTCGTTTGTTTTTAAGGCTTGCAACAATTAAGTTTGCAGAGCTTAAAAAAAAAATGCAAATACATACTACTTTGTTTTACGTCATCATTGCCATCCTTCTTATTGATACCATTTGGGGCTGGATCCTGGAAGAATTAAACCGGAAAAGCTGGGCGCAGAAAGTTCCAGAAAGATTGTCGGATGTCTATCCTCAGGATAAATTCGAAAAGCAGAAACAATACCGGAAAGTGAATCATCGTTTTGGAAAAATTTCAACCACTTTTAATCTGATGGTTTTACTTGTGTTTCTATGGTTTAATGGTTTTGCATGGGTCGATGGTCTCGTTCAGAGTATTTCTGACCATTGGTTGTTGCGACCTTTATTCTTTTTTGGAATTATAGGATTGGTTTCCCTGATAATGGGACTTCCATTCTCTTTATATCAGACTTTTGTGATAGAGGAGAAATTTGGTTTTAACAAATCTACCCTGAAAACATTTGTTTTTGACCAGATCAAAGGGCTTTTGCTGGGAGCAGTCGTAGGCGGATTGTTGTTGAGCCTTATTATCTGGTTTTATGAGTTCGCTGGTCAGTGGTTCTGGCTTTACGCCTGGGTAGGCTTATCCTTGTTTATGATATTTTTTAGTAAGTTTTATACGACCCTTATACTGCCGTTTTTCAATAAGCAAGTACCACTGGATGAGGGCGAGTTGCGAACAGCCATCGAAAAAATGAGCCAACAGGCAGGGTTTACCCTTGACAATGTGTATGTGATGGATGGCTCCAAACGTTCGACCAAGGCCAATGCATTCTTCAGTGGTTTCGGGAAAAATAAGCGGATTGTGCTCTTTGATACGTTAATTAATGATTTGGACACCGAGGAAATAGTGGGTGTTCTGGCACACGAGATTGGGCATTTTCGGCTGAAGCATATTGTCTGGAGTACTATATTGGGGGTATTACAAACTGGTTTAACACTTTTTCTGCTCGGGTGGTTTGTCAACGAACCGGCGTTATCCCAGGCATTAGGCGTATCAGAACCTGTATTTCACATCGGACTGATTGGATTTGGTATCTTGTACAGCCCGGTCAGCAGTATTTTGGGTTTGGGAATGACCATCTTTTCCCGTCATAACGAATATCAGGCCGACGCATTTGCCGGGAAATATGCCAATCCGGGAGCCCTTCAATCAGCCCTGAAAAAGATATCAGCCAATGCACTGAGCAATCCGACGCCACATCCGTGGTATGTTTTCTTCAACTATTCGCATCCACCATTGCTGAAAAGACTGGAAGCTTTGGATAAAGAGGAGGAATCAATGAATTGTTAAAAGGCTGCGGAGCGGGGGCAAAGACTATTCCATATAAAAACCCACATTACAGACTATTTATCAGATCTGTAATGTGGGTTCGTTTATTTTTAATCTTTTGCGTAGCAGCTTTTAATTCTACGCACTATCAGCTAAGAGCTAACAGCTAAGAGCCAAGAGCTAACAGCTAACAGCTAAGAGTCCCATGCCTTACTGAACTACCTGGCGAACATCATAAAACAACTCCTGATTTTCTTTAATCTTTTGGTCGTTTCCATATACACAGATGATGTTTTGGCTCATAACGTCCGAAATCATATCGGCATAACTGCTGATGTCCTCAGCAGTAGTGTTTAGAACGGCATTTCGTTCTTTCTGCAACTTCTCTTTGGTTTCTTTCTTGAAATAGTTGCTCATAGCAATAGTGCCTCGTTGTGAAGCAGTAGTTGGATAGTCAAGGTTTGAAATGGTCCCGATAATGTAGCGGGTCATCTCGGTACTATCAGCTTCAAATGTTTTCAAGTATTCAGCTCCGGCATCGAAGTTCTCGAGTGTTTCTGTAAGGTTGGGATCGCGATAAGAGGCGAACATCAAGGTTCCGGATGGAGAGACTTGCGCCCAGCCACCGTACGCACCTCCCATAACACGGATTTGTGTCTGCAGATAATCTGTTGACAATACCTGGTTCAGGACTTCCATCTTTCCATCCCACTCATATCCCAATTTCTTGAAATCGTAACCTTTTGTTACATACTGTACCAATGAAGATGACATCAGGCCTTCATTTTTTGGCTCAAGGTCGAATACCCATTGATTCATAGACACTTCTTCGTTAGGCAATTCAGCAAGGAATTCACTGAAAGCACTTTGATAGGTAGTGTAATTATCACTGGAACAGGTGATTCCTGCGACCATATTTTGCTTCGTGAATAACAATGAGGCAACTTTTTGAAGATTGGCAATAATCTCCTCATTTTTTGAATCGAAATTTTCGGTCAAATCAGTGACAAAGTCATAGTAAGTAAGTCCGTTAGTAATTTCGTTGAACATTCCACTGTTTTTGAAATAAGAGGTGAGTCGGTTCATTGCCACTCCAATACCATAATTTTTGGCTTGTGACTCAACCTGAGAATGGTGTCGTACCAACAGTTCTTTCAGGCGCTCAGTATCATCAAATTTGGTATTATTCAGAATCTCATCCAACAATTCAAACAACTTACCTGTTTTGTCAATAGTTGCTTTTGTGGTAATCCGGAGTTTAGGTATAAGTTTTTCATCCGAATCGTTTTCCAGATATGAATTCAGATAGGTGTAAAAACCCCCGGTATGGATGTTCAATGCATTATCGAGTTCACCAAAGTCATAATTTTCAGTGTTCATTTTTCCCAATAACTGGCTCATCAGGTTTGCATAAGGAATGAGTTCGCTGGGTAACGTACGCAAATCAAAAAAGAAATTGGCATAGATGATGTCATTGGTGAAATCTTCGAAGTGCAATACAGGGATATCATCAACGCTCTTTTCTGCAACCTCGTACCATTGCACATCTTTACTGATATCTGAAAGAGATAACATGGGAATAGTGGCAACCGCTTCGGGAGCATCTTCAGCCTGCTGATATTCTTTTAAGGCTTTGGTTTCTTCCACCAGTTTCTGTAGCTCTTCATCCGACAGGCTGGCTTTATATTCAGCAAGTTTAGCCTTGGTTTTTGCAGCCATCTCATTTTCCAGTCCCGGTTGCGGCTTAAATACCATCATCAGGGCGTGAGGATTGTCAATCATATAATCCTGAACAATCTTTTGAAGCATTCCGGTTTTAATGCCTTCTTTAACGTTGGCCAATGGCTTTTCAAATTCAATTCCGTCAAAGATGTCGTCTGAAAACAGAACGCTGTTTTTTAGGGAAAACAAATACATCAAACCTTTGTAAGAAGTATCTCCTTCTCTCAACCGAAATTCCATTCGGTTAACGATACCTTCAATCATCTCTTCTTCGAAGCCTTCCTGTGCAACCTTCTTCAACGTATTCGATACCACTTCTTCGAATTTCTCTTTGTCTTCGGGATTGGCATTTTGTACGTTAATCTGGAGAACATTTTGCTTGCTGTCGTCTACATAAGAGTAGATGTCTTTACCGATGCCGGCTTCCTGAATTGCCAGCCTCAAGGGTGCTGATTCGTGGTTGACCAGCGCTTCAGAAAGGATGTCCAGAGCCATGGTCAGTTCCTGGTTGGTGTTGAGCCCTGCAACAAAGTAATATCCCAGGAAGGTTTTATCAATCGTATCGGTACCTTCAGGAACACTGTAGCTTTTTTCAATAGTCTTTTTTTCTGCTAACGGCTCCTGGATAGGAATTTCCAGCTTTTTCTCCTGCTTCTCGTATTTTGAAAAATACGCACGGTCTAAAAACTCCAGTTCTTTATCCAAATCAGCGTCTCCATAAAGCAATACAAAACTATTGGAAGGGTGATAGTACGTTTTGTGGAAATTTTTGAAGTATTCGTAAGTCAAATCAGGAATGGCTTCCGGGTATCCGCCTGATGAAACTCCGTAAGTATTGTCGGGAAACAGCATTTTGTAGCTGTAATAATCCATCTGGCGCTCGGGATCTGAATATGCGCCTTTCATCTCATTGTAAACAACGCCTTTATAAGTAATTTCATCATCAACATCGTCGAGTTCATAGTGCCATCCTTCCTGCTTAAGAATTCTGGGGTCGGTATGTAGAAGGGGATTAAATACCGCATCCATATACACATGCATCAGGTTGAAATAATCCTTGTTGTTCATGCTGGCTATCGGATAGGTCGTAAAGTCCGATCCAGTCATCGCATTCAGAAAAGTATTCAGAGACCCTTTTCTCAGAATATCAAAAGGACTTTTAGCCGGAAAGTTCTCCGATCCGTTGAGTACCGAGTGTTCAATGATGTGTGGTGTCCCATAGTCGTGCTGTGGAAGGGTTTTGAAAGAAACGGCAAACACCTTGTTGGCATCGTCTGTAGCAATTTTTATCAGACGTGCACCACTTTTCTCGTGTTCAAAGTAGAGGCAGTTGGCATTAACTTCCTCAACGAAACGGTTCTCGATAAGTTTAAAGCCGTTATAGACTTCGCCTTCTTTGTGGGTAGGGCCATCAGAACATGACCACATTGAAATCATCGTGGTGATTGCCACCAAAAAAATCATGTTTTTCATTTGTAAAAGGTTTAAAAATTAAAGGTGTTCTTGTTTTTTGAAAGTATGGTTTAAATTAATATGAATAAAAGTACTATTTTTTTTTGAACTAATTTTCAAATTATTTGAAAATGCGGATTTTGGCATTTAGATTCGTTGGTTGTTGGTCGTTTGGAAACAGGGGAGTGAGAATATGGGTTTTCATAACGTAATGGGTTTTTTGCAAAACCTAAAGACAATGCCTAATCACAAATATGGGTACCTAATTATTAAAGAGATTTCTAACAATCACTAAAGCATACGACACCTTCAGCGTCGATATTTTATATTTTGCGAAAGCTATAAACATAAGAGCCCTTCAGGCTCTGTTTTACTCAAATGCCCACGAAATGGGTCAAGTATTTATTGATGTAATGGTTACATGATAATTGCCCCCCAAGGTGGGTCGTACCAGTTGGGTATTTTTGTTTGTTTTTCTCATGGTTTTTTCCACTATGATCTTTCGTGAGTATCTAAAATAGGTATGCTTTATTGTGAAAATAGTCCGTTAAACTTTTTTCAAATTTTTAAGTTTTAAGGAAGTTTTTTGTTAAAGTTCATAAAATAAATGTCCTATGATTTGTCTAACCTCTAACTTCTAAAAATCTAACGATCTATTGTTGTGATGAACAAGGAGAATAATCTTGTTGTTTGCTAAAAAGACTTATTTTCGTTTTTGTTCATGCGTTTGGCATTAAAGATGATTTTTTGGCCCGGCCCACACCTATGCATAAAGTTGGTTGTGAGTAATTGCCTCAAAAACCCGAGGTAAAATGCCTATGTTAAAGAACTGAACTGTCTCGGTAGAGGGGCAATGATTTTAAAAGTATTATTGTAGAAAAATATGACTAAGAAAGCCATACTTCTAGCCAATCTTGGCTCTCCTGATTCAACTAAAGTGAGTGATGTACGTAGATATTTACGGGAGTTTCTGATGGATGAGCGGGTAATTGACATCCCGGCATTTCCCCGATGGCTACTGGTTAACGGGATTATTGCCCCATTCAGAGCCCCACGAAGTGCAGCCAAGTACAAAAGCATCTGGACGGATGAAGGTTCTCCGTTAATTGTACTGACAGAGAAGCTGACACGGAAAGTGGAAGAGACAAACGATTTTCCGTCCTACATGTGTATGCGGTATGGGAATCCTTCTCCCGCTGCTGCACTTTCCCGGATTGCCAAAGAACATCCGGAAGTAGAAGAAGTGGTGTTATTTCCCTTGTACCCGCATTATGCCATGAGTAGTTATGAGACCGCCGTGGAGCATGTGAAAAACACGTGGGAAAGAGGGCCGTGGGAGTTTCGGTTGAAAGTAATTGCCCCTTACTATAATTATCCTGGCTATATTAAGTCGTTGGCAGAAAGCATCAGGCCACATTTGGAGAATGAATTCGACCATATACTTTTTAGTTACCATGGAGTGCCTGAAAGGCATATCTTAAAGGGGGATACCACCAGTAGTCACTGTTTGCAGTCCCCGGATTGTTGTCAAAATTCATCCCCTGCCCATCCAAAGTGTTACCGCCATCAGGTCTTTGAGACTACCCGATTGGTTGCTGGGTATCTTCAATTGACTGATAATAAGTTCAGTGTTTCATTTCAGTCACGTCTTGGAGGTGATAAATGGCTGGGACCCGCTACGGCTGATGTTTTGGCCGAACTTCCCTCACTGGGTATTAAAAAATTATTGGTTGTTACACCCGCTTTTGTGAGTGATTGCCTTGAAACCCTGGAGGAAATTCAGATGGAAGGGCAGGAGACCTTTCTCGAAGCGGGAGGAAAGTCTTTTACCGCCATTCCTTGTCTGAATCTTAACGATGAGTGGGTAGAAACCATCGGTGAATTGGTGAAATAGTCTATGATTATTCTTAATTCCATATCTCCTCTGAAACAATTTCTGAGTGATTGTCCTCATCATTGGAGAGTAATTCGGCCCATTCCCATTGATTAACACTTGGAAGCGTGGACTCTTCGTTGTTTTGTTTTTTGTAGAACGAAAGAATCTCCTGTAATTCTTCGGCGTGTGTTTCTATACGGAGCGCTTCATCCGAAAGAAATTCTGCCATTTGAGCAGTGTTTTGGGTTTCCATATTGAGCTGCTGAATGGCTGTGGAAATATGTGATGCTTCAGAATTTTGCTGTAAGGACATAGAGGCAAGATTTTGTAAAATTTGTCCATTGTCTTTGATTAGTTGGTTGATATTGTCCAGATTGACAAGAGCTTCATCCGACGATTCTTGTCCCTGTTCGGTCAGGGCATTCAAATCCCCGGCAGCTTCTTTAACTCTCTCCGCAAGGTCGCGCATAGCCCTTGCTATGGTAACAAAACCTTTGTTATTTCCTTCGTTTCGACTGGCTTCAATAGAGGCATTGAGTGAGAGAATATAGGTTTGCGAGGTGAGTTCTGAAATGACTGTTGACCGGTTTATCAATATTTGCATGATATCAATGGCCTTCCGATTTTGAGAAACATAGACTTCCACGTCCTTTTGCGCTTTTTCCAGGTCTGTTGCGGCCTGCGCGGCCTCCCGGCTGCTGTTTTCTGTGAGAGACTGCATTTCTTCCACCGAAGCGGATATCTCTTCGGCCGAAGAGGCCTGAGAGGTAGTGGTATCTGTTAGGTTTATTGACCGGTTTTTAAGTTTTTGAGTCAGGTCATTGAGTGATTTCCCAATATTGGTGAGTGCAAAAACCATGCGTGTGGTTTGGTCCTGGTGGGCTTTCATAGAACGGGTTAGCTTTCCGATTTCATCATCCCTGTTCGATTCAGGAATGGAAACAAGGATTCCATCCGATTGCATTTCTGCAATACTGGTGAGTTCCATTAGTGGGTCGGATAGTGAACGGCTGATACGCCAGGCCAGAAAAATGCCTGTGATGAGTGCCAGGGATATGCTCCACCACCATATTTTTGTAGCATTGGATGCATGTTGCAAATTGGATTGGGCGCTTCGCTTCAGGAATTGTTCTTGTTGTTCGGTCATCTCCAGAGTCAGAGATAGTCCCCGGTCAAGGAAATCATGATTGTTCAGTTGATTGTAAACACCCCAGTTTCCTCTTAGTGACTTAAGCGAACGTTCACATATTTCATTCTGCACCAAAATTTCATCAAGGGCATCTAAATCGTATTGCTTTGTAGTCATGGGCAGAATGGTCTCCACATTCATCCGAATAATATCAAAGGAGGGTGAAAGATTATTGAGCAGGGATGGATCGTTCCGATAATTGGTTTCCCCAATTGTGATTTTCAGGTTTTCCGCGGTATTCACAATCTCATTCATCAGGTTAATCTTGTCGACCCGTCGCTTAATAATGTAGTCGGCCGAGTTTTTATCCACATCTGCCTTCAGTTTTTTATATTGTAGTTTAAGATAATTATCGGACAGTTGCTGAAGTTTTATTTGTGCGGAATCTAATTGGTCATAAGACTGATTTACTTGCCTTGATGCGATAAATGCTTCGGCAATTTTTTGGCGAAAAATTACCAACTCCTTCTCAATTTGATTCCATTTGGTGGTTTGACGTTCTGATGAGCCGGTATTTAGTTGTTCAAGTTTTTTTTCTGCCTCCCTGAGATGATCATTGGCCATGATGTAGTATTTTTCATTTTTGGAAGAAGAAAAACTCCGTAAATTAAAAATGGCCTGCTGCCAGTGATTTTGAAGGTCGTAGGTTTTCGCAAGTGACGGAATGTGCTCATTGACGAGGGATTGTGAGGAACGATTGATAGAAAACAATCCTGAAAGCAAAATGCCGCCAAAAAGCATAGTTACAAAAAGAATAAGTCCAAATCCGGTAAAAAGTTTGTGGTGGATTTTTAATGATTGCCAATTCATAGATTTTGGTTTATCGGTTTTGAATCAAAAGTAAACTCTTTGCCCCTAATGGATGTTAATTGTATATTATGGGAATGTTTTGATTGAGTATTCAAACAAAACAGACCAATTATTGGCAACCATTAATAATTTATTATTCAATCTTTATGAGCGTTTTATTAAACCAGGATTCCAAAGTTATAGTTCAGGGCTTTACAGGGAAAGAGGGAACTTTTCATGCCCAACAAATGATAGAATACGGAACCAATGTTGTAGGCGGTGTTACGCCCGGCAAAGGTGGAACCAGCCATCTGAATTTACCGGTATTCAATACCGTGGCCGATGCTGTGATAGATACAGGTGCCGATGCATCAGTGATTTTTGTGCCCCCTGCTTTTGCTGCAGATGCTATTATGGAAGCAGCAGATGCCGGTATTCATTTGATAGTTACCATCAGTGAAGGTATTCCCACGGCGGATATGGTCAAGGTTAAAAACTATTTGTCATCACGCGAAAGCAGGTTGATTGGCCCCAATTGTCCCGGAGTTATCAGCCCGGGAAAAGCTAAAGTCGGGATTATGCCCGGATTTATTCACAAAGAGGGAAATATTGGAGTAATTAGCCGCTCGGGAACGTTAACATACGAGGCTGTGGATCAGTTGACCAAGTTGGGACTGGGACAAAGTACTTGTATCGGAATCGGTGGCGACCCGGTAATTGGAACCTCTACATTGGAGGCTGTTCAGTTGCTGATGGAAGATAAAGATACCGAGGGAATTGTGATAATTGGAGAGATTGGTGGCAATATGGAAACGGAAGCTGCCCTGTGGATTAAGGATCATGGCACCAAGCCGGTTTGTGGCTTCATAGCAGGTCAGACTGCCCCCAAAGGACGGCGAATGGGACACGCAGGCGCAATCATTGGAGGAAAAGACGATACTGCAGCTGCCAAAATGAAGGTAATGAGGGAATGTGGCATTCATGTGGTAGAATCGCCTGCTGATATTGGTATTACGATGCAAAAAGCGCTTGGTTAAGGGTTGTGAATAAGGGTTGATTTTCGGCTTAGCCGAAAATCAACCCTTATTCACAACCCTTATGATGTACAAACGTCTGTTATTGAGAGTATAGTGAAGCAAGCTTTTTACGTTAACCGGGCATTAATAATTCGCGAAAAAAGCCTTAGTACTTTGTCGTAATTCCTCTGACTTATTTTTAAGTTGCTCCAGATATTGGGTCATTTCATCTGACTCTCTGGCTGTATTTTGTATTGAATCATTTAGTTGGTCAATTGCCGAAGTGATTTGCTGTACAGCACTATTTTGCTCTTCGCTGTTCAGAATAATTTCATGAACCAGTTCGGATGTTTTCTTTATTTTCGGAATGAGAAGGCTCAGTTTTTGAGATACTTCTTCCACCGATGTTTTGCTTTTCCCGGCCAGTTGCTCCATTATTTCCGAGGTGTTACTGCTTTGCTCTGCCAGTTTTCTTACCTCTCCGGCAACCACCGAAAAACCTTTTCCGTATTCTCCTGCTCTGGCTGCTTCCACAGCCGCATTCAAAGCAAGAATATTGGTTTGGAATGCAATATCCCGAATCATCATGATTTTCTCATTCAGATTAATAATACTCTCTTCCGCCATGGAAAAAACCTGAGCGCTGTTAGCCAGTTCAATATTTGAATGACTGCTTATTTTTCCTGTACTGTTGGCATGGTCACTGTTCGAACGTGTGCTGTGTAGGATTTCGTTCATTGAGGTGCTTACTTCCTCCATGGACGACGCCTGCAGATTGGTTCTTTCGGTTAGTTGCAGGAGATGATTGTTTATGTGTTCGGCCGCAATATCCACAGTGGCTGCATTTGCGTGAATGGAGGCAATAATCTCTTTTATGCGTAAAGCCATACTTCTTAAAGCTTTTACCATTTGTCCCATTTCATCATCTCTCTCAATCTCCAGGGTCGCGTTCAAATCACCGTTCTCAATATTTTTGGCAAAAATGGCGATTTTACCGATAGGTGATACAATATTAAAAACCATACTCATAAGTAATGCTGTGATTACTGTTAGCCCAATCAAGCCGATAATGATGGTGGTAATCATACTTTTTTTTCCTTGGGAAATGATGGATTCTCTAGGGGTAATTACTGCCAATCCCCAGTCACTTTGCCATTTGGTGGGCTGAATGGCGCTGATGGTATAGTAGTTTATTGATTCATTAGTGCTGATCTCAGTTTCAATGATATTTTGCTTTTTTAACTCTGCAAAAAGGTTAAATTCATTGAATATTTCAGGGAATTTTTTTTTCAGAAAACTTCCTTGCAATGCTTTATCTGAAGAAGCAATTATTCTCCCGTCACTGCTGAACAGAACAATTTGTTCTTCATTATCGCCGTTGTATTCCTCAATAAGCGATTGGAAAAAACTTAGATCCAAATCGATGCCCACCAGTCCGGTAAATATACCTTCTCTATTTAAGGGCACACAGATGCTGGTAGCAAGTATGGAATCGGAATAGGTTCCTTCATAATCTTCGTAATACGGACTGGTGATGGTTTCCATGTTTGCTTCATGGATCTGATGGTAGAGCCCTTCTTTTGCTTCGCCCGCGAGGTCAAGCGTATCGCGCAAAACAAAGGTATTGGGTTTGGTAATCACATTTAACCGAACTCTCCCATAGTCTTTTTCCCAGGAATCATCCAGCGTAAACAATTGCCAGCTGAACCAAACACTAAGGTATTCGGGGTTGTTTTTAGCTGTTTTAAGAGCAATTTCCCGGCTTCTTGCCAATCGGGTCTCCGGGGGCTCATTTGTGAGGGTTTCCAGCACCCCGGACAGAGTGCGGGTGATAACAATATCTTGTTGAAGGTTTGATGTCATTAGTGCGGAGAATTCTTCAACCCGGGTTTTGGCATATTTCTTCGTTTGAGAAATGCTTTGGTTGTAGAAGTTGAAAGACAAATAGATAATGGAAATAATATAAATCAGAAATAAGGGAGCCAGAATGGTACGGATAACTTTTTGTTTCAGTCTTTTTGTCTTTTTCATGGGTTATATTTTTGTTTGGTTAATGAGTTTGATTAAAGTGGCAAATTACTGCGTCGTGATGTGTTTTTTTATTGGGTGTAAGTGCAATTTTAATCAAAAATTTTGAGTTTGACTCTGATTTTTGAGGGGTCGTCAGGCAAAAAGAGTGTTTTTCTGTTATTTTAACTTTTTGATAAAAAAGTTAAAAAACAACATTGGCAGTAGTTAATATGATCAATTTTAAAATCGGATTCCCGAAGTATCCCCAAAAGTGCAGGGGTAGGGAGTGTACGATTTTTCATTTAAAATATGGAGAGTGCAATGGAATTTGAGAAAGTGATGGAATCGATTTCTGGCAAATCCGAGAACAAACTTCATCACCTTTTTCATAAAGGAATTTATGAATCAGGAGAAGCATTTTGTCCCATTTTTCATTAATTTGTGATTTCTCAAGGGAAAAAAATAATTGGTCTTTTTTTCTTAGTTAGCGCAGGAAAATTGTTATTTTCTATTATAAACCGAACAACAAATTATTATATTATGAGAGAACAACAGCTTGAAAAAGCGGTTAATGCTTTACGTAATTCCAAATATACAATCGCCTTTACCGGTGCAGGTATTTCCGTGGAAAGCGGAATACCCCCTTTTCGTGGGGAGAATGGAATCTGGGCCAAATATGATTCTCAGGTTCTGGATTTGGATTACTTTCATGAGAATCCCGAAAGTTCATGGAGGGTAATCCGGGAGATATTTTATGACTATTTCGGGGTGGCCCAACCCAATGATGCTCATAAAGTGCTTGGACGAATGGAGCAGCAAGGCTTGTTGAAATGTGTTATCACCCAAAATATTGATAATCTACATCAGGCAGGAGGAAGTTCTGTGGTTTATGAGTTTCACGGGAATTCTCAACGGATGCTGTGCACGAAATGTGGCTTTTATTTTCCATCGGTTGAGGTGAATTTTCAGAAGTTGCCTGTAACTTGTCCCAAGTGTGGCGGACTGGTAAAACCCGATTTTACTTTTTTTGGTGAATCTATACCCACCGATGCCTATGCGGGCAGCCTGGAGGCTGCAAGAAAAGCCGACGTATGTCTGATAATCGGAAGTTTAGGTGAGGTAATGCCTGCAGCAATGGTTCCATGGGAGGCGAAAAGAAATGGTGCAACAATTATTGAGATCAATCCCAAACCCAGTAACTTTACAGGTCCGTTGACAGATATTCACGTGGTGGGAAAAGCATCAGAAGTTCTGTTAGCATTGGAAGAACGATTGTAATTATCAGATTTGATATGGTAGATTTATTCTCAAATAATACAGAACCTGAAACATGGTGGATTCCCATACTTGTTTCGGCCATTGTTTTGGTTGCTACATGGGTAGTGAGCCTCTGGCTGACGCGTACGCTGAGAAAGGTGATTCGCCGACAACTGAATACCGGTTTGGATAATGTTTTTAATCTTGTTAAAACCCCACTTAAACTATTACTTGTAAGTATTGCCATTAGCATTCTTAATTTTTACTTCCAGGATTACTGGAATGTGGAAACCAATCAACTTGTTTTTTTATTGTTGGTTTTCATAATCTCATGGCTGGGCATTGCTATCATTAAAAGCATTAAGCATTTTGTACTGACCGGGTACAATATGGACAATGAAAACAATCTGAAAGCCCGAAAAATGCATACTCAGATGCGTGTTTTTGAGCGAATAATGATTTTCCTGATTGTTTTTATTTCTCTGGCCGTAGCCTTACTCAGTTTTGAAAAAATTCGTGAAATTGGCTTAAGTTTATTGGCTTCTGCGGGTATTGCAGGCTTAATTCTTGGTTTTGCCGCTCAAAAAAGTCTCTCGCTTTTACTTGCAGGTTTTCAAATTGCCATCACCCAGCCTATACGACTCGAAGATGCTGTAATTGTTGAAGGAGAGTGGGGATGGATTGAAGAAATAACGCTGACTTATGTGGTTATTCGTGTCTGGGACAAACGACGTCTGGTTGTTCCTATCAACTATTTTATTGAGAAACCTTTCCAAAATTGGACACGTCACTCTGCCGATATCATGGGAACCGTTTTTATATATGCTGATTATAGTTTCCCGGTTGAGAAAATGCGCGAGGAAATGACGCGTATTCTGCCACAAATCCCCGAGTGGGATGGGAAGGTAAATGTTTTACAAGTTACCAATTGCACGGAAAAAACCATGGAGCTAAGGGCACTGGTGAGTGCATCGAATTCGCCCAGAGCATGGGATTTGAGAGTGAGATTGCGGGAAGAGCTGATTGCCTTTATGCAAAGGGAATATCCTCAATGTTTGCCAAAAGCCAGAATAACGCTTGACGAGAGCGGGAGAACCGACTGAAACCGCGGCTTTTGAGAGTGAAAGGCTGTTAAATTAGTCCAAAAACATCCGATAATTATAAAACTTTTAACATCTTTACAGTTCGAAAAAAAATAAAGTTTGTTTTTGTAGATTAAAAATCAAACATTTAAACCAGATTTTGAAATGAAGTTACTAGAAGGAAAAACCGCAATTGTAACCGGCGCAGCCCGGGGAATAGGTAAAGCTATCGCTCTTCGATTTGCTGCCGAAGGATGCAATGTTGCGTTTACCGATTTGGAATACAATGAGGCTGCAATAGCCACTGAGAAAGAGATTACAGCAATGGGTGTAAAAGCTAAAGGTTATGCCTCCAATGCTGCAAAGTTTGAAGAAACCCAACAGGTGGTTGAAGAGATTGTCAAGGAGTTTGGACAAGTGGATATTCTGGTGAACAATGCCGGTATTACCAAAGATACGCTTCTGATGCGAATGACCGAAGAGCAGTGGGATGCAGTAATTACTGTCAATCTGAAATCTGCGTTCAATTTCACGAAAGCAGTTCAGAAAACCATGCTGAAGCAGCGTTCTGGCTCTATTATTAATATGAGTTCGGTGGTGGGCGTTTCAGGAAATGCAGGTCAGTCCAATTACAGTGCTTCCAAAGCCGGATTGATTGGTTTTACCAAGTCTATTGCCAAAGAGTTAGGTTCTCGTGGAATTCGCAGCAACGCCATCGCTCCCGGATTTATTATTACAGAAATGACCGGTGCTTTGCCTGATGATGTCAGAAAAACATGGGAAAGCCAGATTCCTCTTCGTCGAGGAGGTACCCCCGAAGATGTAGCCAACACATGTGTGTACCTGGGTTCTGACCTTTCATCTTACGTTTCGGGGCAGGTTATTAATGTTTGTGGCGGGATGAATACCTGATTCTGTCTTAAAAAAAAATAGAAGGCGCTTTCAAACTGAAGGTGCCTTTTATTGTTTAAATAAGAGAACAAAAAGAACTAATATGCAAAATTTTAATTATCATGTTCCCACGAAAATCTTGTTTGGGAAAGATAAGGTTACGGAAACGGCTAAAGAAATCAAAGAACACGGTTCCAGGGTATTATTGACCTATGGAGGTGGTTCTGTAAAGCGAATTGGGTTGTACGACCAGGTGGTTAATCAGCTTCGGGAGAATGACCTGTTTTTTGTTGAGCTTTCTGGCATACAGCCCAACCCAAGGATTACTTCAGTTCGTGAAGGGGTTAAACTTTGCCGGGACAACCAAATTGATTTTATTCTGGCAATAGGCGGTGGAAGCGTTATTGATGCATCAAAAGCCATAGCTGCAGCAGTGAATTATGAGGGTGATGCATGGGATTTCCTGATGCAAAAAGCCCGTGTTGAAAATGCTGTGCCACTGGGTACTGTTCTGACGCTTGCTGCCACCGGCTCCGAAATGAATGGAAATGCCGTTATTACAAATGAAGAAACCCGGGAAAAACGGGGAATGGGAAGTGACCAGTTGCGTCCTAAGTTTTCCGTGTTGGATCCGACTTATACTTTTTCGGTTAATAAGTACCATACAGCAGCTGGAACAGTGGATATTATGAGCCACATTTTTGAGAATTATTTTGCTCCCGCTGATGGCACTTTTGTTCAGGATATCATTGCCGAATCGATTTTGAAAACCTGTATAAAATATGGCCCGGTTGCACTTGTTGAGCCTGAAAACTACGAAGCACGAGCCAATTTGCTATGGGCAGGGAGTCTTGCTCTGAATGGATTGACACTGACCGGCAAGAAAACGGGTGATTGGGCTACTCATGGCATTGAACATGAGGTGAGTGCTATTTATGACCTCACACACGGTGCCGGGCTGGCAATTATTCATCCGGTTTGGATGAAATATGTCCTGAGTGTGGAAACATCGTCAAAATTTGCGCAAATGGCACGGAATGTGTGGAATGTGGAAGAACCGGATGATATGAAAGCCGCAGAAAAAGGAATTGCTGCAGTCAGGGAGTTTTTCAATTCGCTTGGAATGCCTGCCACCCTGACGGATGCGCAAATTCCCGGTGAGCATTTTGAAGAGATGGGGAAAAAGGCTTGTATCTTTGGAAAAATTGGCTCTTTTAAACGGCTGGATGCCGCTGATGTGGTAGCTATCCTCAAAAAGGCTCTTTAAAATTCTCTTTATGAACCGAATCAAAAAATGGATTTTCCCGGGTTTATTCTTTTTGATGTCCGGGTGTGTTTCTTATTCAACCATCGAGTTGGACGTGTTAAAGCCCGCTGAGGTAATTGTGCCTGTCGAAATTGCTTCTGTGGTTGTAGTGGATAATGCTTTTCCTTTTCAACCCGGCGATAGCGGCGTGCACAAAATTAAACTGCCAACACGGGAATATGCAATAGATTCCATTTTGGTGGATGATTTTGGACGTCGGATTATTCAGTCTTTTGGGGAATCGTTAAATGCAAAGTCCTTTTTTGATTCGGTTTATGTTGTTAAGCAGCCTTTCAATACACTTGAAGGGGGAAAACCTTTGGCACTGTTATCTCCCGCTGTAGTTGATTCTCTTTGTGACTTTTACAATGCTCAGGCTGTAATAGAGTTGGGGCATTTTGAATACGGATCTCTTATAAATGTAATGGATTTTGGCGATCAGTATTTTGCCACTCTCGATGCCCGGGTTTCTGCTTACTGGAAAATCCACAATAAAATTGCTGATGATGTTTTTGACGTTCATTTGCAAAGAGATACCATTTTCTGGGAGAGTACAGGCCCTACGATACTTGGTTCTGTAGAAAAACTTCCGCTTATAAGGGATGCTTTAAATGAAGCTGCTGCATATTCCGGACAGCAATATTCTGAATATATTTCGCCTACCTGGGAGAAAACCAGAAGATACTTCTTTAAGAAAGGACACCCACTGTTCTATGATGCATCCGTACAGGCCACTAGAGGTGACTGGGACGAAGCCGGGCGTATTTGGTTCCACATCTACGAATTAGGAACCGAGAAGCAGAAAGCAAGGGCTGCTTACAATTTGGCGTTAACTCAGGAGGTAAAAGGAGACTTTATTGAGGCCACATCATGGGCCTATCGTTCAATGGAACATTTTCAGGAAGTCGGAAACCTTAGTTTGGCCGATTATGAGCTGGAAATGGCTAAGAGTTATTATATAGAACTGGCTCAAAGACTTCAGGAAAAGAAAAAGCTGGATAAACAATTTGGTGTTTATGATTAAGCATTTGTTTTTGGGATTGTTGACGGTTTTTTTCTCTGTTGTGCAACCGTTGCCTTCTCAGCAGTTGCCAAAAGGTATTCCGGAGTATGCGTCGTTTTCTATTCTTATCAGAGATTTGAAAACAGGCAGGAATTTGGTTTCTTTTAACGAAAAAAAGGCTATGATATCAGCCAGTTTAATGAAACTGGTTACCACTGCCACTGCTTTAGAGATATTAGGTCCGGATTACCGTTTTTCTACCCGTTTTTGGATAACCGGAAGCATACAAAA
>NZ_JADQBH010000188.1 GCF_016278715.1 Marinilabilia sp.
ACCCAAAGAAACCGGCACACAAAGTAGTTTCAATCCTGTTGCAGAAAAATACAGCAAATGGAATCTCATCAACCTGCACAGTTGGGCACCGGCATACATCAACATTGATGATTCAGAAATTTATCCCGGGGTTACCCTGATGAGTCAGAACCTCCTGGGAACGGCTGTTACCAGAGTGGGATACAATGCAGCAGAGTCGCAAAGCCGCGAAAAATTCAACGCGGGATTTACCTATCGGGGATGGTTTCCTATTATTGATTTCGATGTAAAATGGGGCAATTTCAATGATGAGTTTAACACCGTTTACACCGGGCAGAATGAAATTTTCACCATTGACCAGCTGGGCAAAGAGAATCATGTGAAAGTAGAGACCGGCATCAGGGTACCGCTGGATTTGAGTAGCGGAAAATGGTCAAGACTGCTTCAACCCCGCGTAAGCCTTTCCTGGCAAAGCATTAGCAACAGAGTCTATCAGCAAAATCTGGTGGGCGTTCTCCCCGACGGAGGACTATACGAAACAGGAGAAACCAGCTTAATCGAATATCCCGATCTGGATTATTGGGCTTTGAATTACTCGTTCTATTTCCACAATAAACAAAGAGGCACGTCCCGCGATGTTAACACCCGATGGGGGCAAACACTAAATTTCATCTACAAACATACCCCCGCAGGAAATTACAACTCAGGAGAAGCCGTGGGCGCCATCTCTAGGTTATATCTCCCGGGGATTAGCAAACATCATGCACTAACCATTGGGGGCGGATGGCAGAAAAAATTCAATGGCGATGAAGTCTCCACAAAACTCCCCTACCGCACATTCCAGAGATTTAGTGATGTTATCGGGTTGCCCCGTGGCTATACATCCATATACAACGATGAACTATTTGTGCTGCATACAACCTATCAAATGCCGCTTTGGAACCCTGATTGGGCACTGGGAGGTATCGCTTACATTAAACGCTTTCGACTAAACCTATTCTTTGATGCTGCACGCAGCAACTACCAGCTTGACTTTATTGAGAACAACGAAAAGCGAAAATATTCAGAAACATTAGCGACTTCGGGAATTGAGTTAATGACTGATTTTCATCTGTTTCGTTTTGTATTGCCCTTTAGCATTGGTTACCGGGGCGGATGGAGAGAAGCGAACAATACTTTTTTTCACGAAGCAATTTTTTCCACCAGCTTTGATAGTTTTCTGATCAATAATTGATCGTTAGGTTTAAGAAATTAGATATTGGAAGATAAATGCTGGGAGTTAGGAGTAAGGCACCAAATACTTGAGTTAAAGAACAAAGATTGCTTTCCCGAATGGTCGGGATTCGCAATAAGGGGACATTGCAGGGATTTGAGGGATGGCGTCATTGCTATCCCGATGAGGCACGAAATCGGGAGAAGCAATCTCTTTTCAGGAAATAAGTTTCTCAGGACAATAATGAGTGTAGTATAAAAAGGTATATTTTTTTGTAAAAACCGAGGCTTTGGAAATTCTTGAACCGGAGTTAACTTATTGTTAATGAAGATTCAGGAATTTTTGCAACAACGAAGAGTTTGGCAATAAAGATGCTTTTTAGACTGGGCTCAATAATGATTCCTTATATAACTGACATGGTTCACAACCTCTTATGCATTTATCCTCTTCGCAATGTAAGCACCGTAATCTCAGGCGGCATTCCAACCCGGGCAGGCATTCCCAAATATCCCAGACCACGGTTCACATAAAGAAACTGCTTACCTACCTGATATAATCCGGCCCATCGTTTGAATTTGTATTTTGCCGGACTCCAATTGTATTTTCCCAACTCAAAGCCAAACTGCATTCCGTGCGTATGACCGGCAAGAGTAAGATCATATCTTTTCTTTCCCACTACTTCGGCATCCCAATGGTCGGGATCGTGCGACATCAGAATTTTAAATGCCTCACCATTGGTCTGGCTCCAGGTTTTCTCCAAATCTCCATATTGTGGAAATGGTGGATGGCCCCAGTTTTCAACACCACTCAGTGCAATAACGTCTCCATCTTTGCTGAGTGAGATCGACTCATTACGAAGAAGCTTAAACCCCAACTTTCGATTTGCTGCAACAATGCTCTTAAAATTGGCGGCCTTTCGTTGTTCAGAAGGCCAGGTGCTGTAATCGCCATAATCATGATTACCAAGGATGGAATATTTGCCCATGGTGGCGTTTATTTTTCCAAATATCTCATCCCAGCCACGTGTTTCCCCGGCAAAATTATTGACCAAATCACCGGTAAACAGCACCAAATCGGGTTTCTCCGCATTAATCAGTTCAACAGCCTCTTTCAACGGGTCCCGATTGGTACCAAAACTACCCAAATGCAAATCTGAAATCTGAACAACCCGAAGACCATCAAAAGCCTGTGGCAAATTAGGAAAAGAGAGTTTTAAATGCCGTGTATAAAACGCATAGCGTCCTTTAAGAACCCCAAACAGAAGGGTCACAAACGGTGCTGTGGCCATGATGATTCCAACCTGGCTCAGAAATTTTGCTCTGGTAATGCGGGGGTAATGCCTTTCCGGCTGGCGCGCCGGTTTACGTGGCAAGGCATCGGGTAACCGCCCAACTCCGTAAACAAAAAGAAAAAAAATTTTGGGAAGATAAATCAATAAAAAAATGGTAAGAAAAGTCCCGAAAGAATTGTAAACCTGAGGCGAAGAAGCATCAGGAATCTGTAACCCAAAATACAAAAAACCGGCAAGAAATAATATGGGAAGCACAATCAATCCTGCCACGCCAAGCCATTTTCGCCATCCCTGCTGTACCTCTTTGGTAATTAAAATCCGCCACAATAACCAATCAATAGTACCCACCAACAGCACTAAAACCCACAAAAAAACCAGATGATATCTCATTCAGTATAAAATTCTTTTCAACCCGGATAAGTACGCAATCAAACAAAAAAAGTTTACGCTATCCTTTTGCGTAACTTAATGATATTGAACGCAACAAAAGTAATGCCCTGAAAAACAAAGGGGCCGAAAAGAACGTTAAAGATTTATAAAACCTCCAATTATTCTATAGGAAAGTAATTCTGTCCTAAATAAATATTTTGAATGTACTGACTGGCTTGATGGGGGCTGACCTTGGCAGATAAGCCTAAAAACAAGGTTGTTATATCGTAAAATCGTCACTGTTTGAATCTCGTGGCGCAGCAAACGAGAT
>NZ_JADQBH010000245.1 GCF_016278715.1 Marinilabilia sp.
GATAAAGGGAGAGCGACACCACACGACTATTACCTTCCCTGGCAGCTGTCAGATTACTTTGCGAAAATTTGGCAAAGGCCAGTTCCCCAAAGAGTTTGTTTAAAATGCGACATGGACGTTTGTCATTCCATAGAGAAGCTTTCGACCGGGGATCGAGGAAATCCCTCAGAATTGAAGGATGATTGGCTTCCAGCCATTCGCAGGAAAAGAATTTAGGGTCAAGGTGTTTGTTGTATTTCAGTAAACGTTTGCATGCATGACCAAAAGGTTTGATCAATGGATGCACATGAAAGTCAAAGTAGGGTTTGTTCATTTTGGGTTAGGTTTTCTGTAAAATCTTTATTTCTTCGCAAAAACATTGGGGTTTTGATGTTTCTGCTTCGTCTTATACGGGTTCGCTCTTCAAAAGGATATGATTTTTATCATAAAATATTGTCTATTTATCAAAACATATTGGTTGTTCATCAGCAGCACCCTGAAACAGGGCTTTTCCTGTCCCTGATAAGGCAGGCTAAAAATGCGGAGGATTGATTAATCCTGAATATACAGCAACTGAAAGGTTTAGGATATCGACAAACATGTGGGAAAGAATGGGGTAGATTATATTTTTCTTTTTGTTCATGAAGTGCATCCACAAAATCCCCATAATTAAGGTTGAAACAACGGTTGGTATCATTATTATGGGTGATGGGTACCAATGGTCCCAAAACAAAAAATGGGAGAAGCTGAAAAGACTTGCCGAAAGAAGTATTCGGATGCTGTTGGGGCCCGGTATAAATGCAAGAAAACCCCTCCAGTATATTTCTTCAAAAAAAGAATTTATTAGGGCAAACAGCAGAATGAAGAAAAACAAATGTGAGGGAACATATTGGGCTTGTGTTATGAAAGCTGCCAATGGCAAAAGAGCTGGAAGAATTATCGTCCATAAAAGTAAAGGAAAGCGGGGTCGCGGTTTCAGGTTATAATCCAGATGTTTTAATGGATTGAACCTGAAAATCAGTATGCTCAAAAGAAAAACGATTCCAATTGTCAGATAATATCCGGCGAATGCGGGAATCCACGAGATGTGGTCTGGAAATGAAGTGATACACCATTTAACACCTAGCCAGGTAAACGTGAGTACAATGATGGGGGAGAGGATTATGAATAATCTACTGTTTTTTCTGGGATCGGGTTTTTTTCTTTTCATAAGTACGGATTTTATTTATTGATGTCCGGGAAAGAGATTGGGATTGTTATCCGGGATGGACGGCATTCCAATAGCAGGAAATTGTAAGTTTTTAAGAGGTTGTCCAAAAAAATCATGGGGTTTGTGTTTTTTGTCATTCTGAACGCCCTGAAGAATCGCATTGTTACGAATCTACAAAACTATGAGCCGCGCAAAGCAAAAGCTGTAGTGACTTTTTAGACAGCTTCTGGCCATAATCAGTAGAACGGAGTTCATTGCGATCAAAGCGAAACAATCTTTTTTTAAGAAATTATTTTCTCTGGCAATTCGTGAAATATATTGTATTCTTCATCCATACCAGAACATTCTGAAATTAGGCGATGAAAAATCAGAAATTCTTGCGGTATCTATTTTTTAATCAAATTACTGTTTTAAGTTGAGTTTAATAATCTGAAAATTGGCATGTTCTGAATAATCGTTGTTGGTGTAAATGTCCCTTGACCTCAGTCGGATGATGTAAGCACTATTATCGTGAATAATGGTTTTGCTCCATTTATTTCCAAGGGACAATGGCCCGATTTCAAGCGAATCCAGTTGTGATTTTTTTCCTGTAATGGAAACTTCTACCATTCCTTCTCCAAGTATCTTTGGTTGAATCCGGAATGGCAGTTTTTTGTACTCATACCAGTCATATAGAGTAGGTTGGTTCTTGATGGTATCTACCAGCAAAGTGTTCATGTCGAAACTAAAATAGATTTCGATGTATTGTTCCATGTTCATTCTGTTGCAATTCAACAATTTATTGATAGACTTCTCGCTGATTTCTCCAAACAGGAAACTTGATTCAATGCCTCTTACCCGGAGATCCTCATCCAGAGTCAAATCCATATTTAATTTCGGAATAGACGAGAAAATCTTTCGTTCTCTAATTGTATCGCAGCCAAAAACAATATCTACAGGTGCTGCCTTGTTGAGGTCTATTGCAACCCAGTTATTGGTTTCAGCGGTGAGAAATGGCGAACAAATGCTCTGACTGCGCTTGTCGTGCTGAAGAGCCAGGTAGAAAGTTCCGGCAGCAGTAAAAGCGTAAACTACCCAAAAAAGAGTGCCTTTAAATTTGAAATGTTTGGTCTCTCCGCTGTTGTCGGTAGAGCGGATGACGTCTGCCCTGAAATCTTTTTTGAAAACTAAGGCTACAATCAAAATCAGAAGAATGGCGGATAAAATGAAAATAAGAATTTGCATAATTTAGGATTTGGATCAGATTGGTGGGATAAATATAATAAAACAATAATTATGGCCGCAATTATCGATGAGTTTATTAACTCCCTGCATGTTTTGATGACGATGAGTGTTTTCAATTGTGGGTGCATTTTGCTTTGGGGTGAAACAGGCCGGCAAACTGGGCTGGTCTTCTGGTTGAATGGTTTTTCGCGGCATAGAATACCCGTTCGGAAGAGCCTCCTTGTCAGTAGAGTAGATGCTCAGTGTTTATTATCAATGCTGAATTCTGATTCGTATAGGTTTAAAAACCTGAAAGTGTAAAATATTTCTTTATTTTTACTCATTAACATTTTGTCAGTGAAAGTTATTTGTGTCCGGAATTCCCTGTTTTCAATGATTTTTCAACTAAAAACCATATTATGTCACTTCTTGGAAATCTTATTTGGCTCATTTTTGGTGGATTAATCACGGCCATCGAATATTTTGTTGCCAGTTTCTTTCTGATGATTACCATCATTGGGATACCCTTTGGTTTGCAAACACTCAAACTTGGCTTACTTGCATTGTGGCCTTTTAGTCAGAGAGTTGTGCCCAGTTCTTCGAATGGTGGTTGTCTGAGTACCATCATGAATATTATCTGGATTCTGGTTGGCGGCATCTGGATTTCTGCCACCCATTTGATTTTTGGGGTTTTACTGGCCATTACCATTATCGGGATTCCTTTTGCGCGACAACATTTTAAACTGGCCGGACTGGCACTTACGCCATTTGGATATAGGGTGGAGTAATTTTTTTATTGGCCTGGCTGTGCGAAACGGGGATTCCGGAAAGAACGTTTTTATTCCTTGAGGAGATTATGAAAGAATCCCTGATTAAATCCTTATTTTCGCAAATCAAATCCAACTATGTAAATATGAAGCTTTATGGATCGCGTTGTTAATTTTCTCACCTCCCGTCAGTGGATGGGCGCTCTTTTTATTCTTTTAGCGGTTGTTCTGGCTGTGGCCACCTTTCTGGAAAACGATTTTGGGTACAATGCTGCACGGGCATTGGTTTACAATACATGGTGGTTCGAACTGATATTTCTGTTGCTGGCCATCAATATGTTTGGGAACCTCTTTGCTTTTAATCTATGGCGATGGGAAAAACTTCCGGTTCTTTTGTTTCATCTTTCGTTTTTCATCATCATTGTAGGTGCTGCCATTACGCGATATATTGGATACGAGTGTAGTATGCCCATCCGCGAAGGCGAAACATCAGAAACTTTGTTCACGTCGGATGGATATGTTACGGTTGAAATTGCAGACAAGGCAGGAACAGAGGTGATTCATGAGCAGGTTTTTCTTTCGCCCCGGACGCCCCGGGAATTTTCCCATAAAGTAGAAGTGAACAATCAGACCTACCAAATAGAGAGTGTTTCGTATTTGCAGAATGCGGCTGTACGTCCCGTTAAAAAAACAGGTGGACAACCACTGGCAGGAATTCTATTGTCCTCCGCCTCAGGCAGAAATGAGCAGTTTCTTTCACCCGGCCAAAGAATCAGCTGGGAGGGAGTAACCCTTGCTTTTGAACCTGAGAATAAAACAGGAGTGGATTTTTCTATCAGGCGAAAAGGGGATGAAAAAATTATACTTGAGGCTGATAAGCCCGTTCAGAAGACTTCTATGGCTTCTGGGATGCAAGAACCCATTGAACCGAATACCGTGGTTGAAATGCAACCGGGCACGCTGTTTTTGTCTGGCAATGTAAAGTTTGCATTGGCCCGTTTCTGGCCTGAGGCTGTGCTGAGCCCGGTTTCAATCCCCGCACAAAGTGGAAATTCAGTTACCGATGTGGTGTCCTTCAGGATATCAGGAGATGATGTGAATTACGATCTTCATGTCTCCGGCAAAAAGGGAATTTTGGGTGAGCCGAATACATTAACCCTTCCTGATGGGAGAATTTCTGTCCGTTATGGTTCATTGCCGCTTCAACTACCCTTTGCCATCAAACTGAATGACTTTCAGCTGGAGAGATATCCGGGTTCTGAGAGTCCTTCTTCCTTTGCAAGTGAAGTAACCCTGATAGATAAGCGGAAAGATTTAAAAATGGATTATCGCATTTTTATGAATAATATTCTCAATTACGAGGGCTATCGGTTTTATCAGTCATCATATGACCGCGATGAAAGGGGAACAATTCTTTCCGTTAATCACGACTTTTGGGGGACATTTATTACATACCTGGGTTATTTCCTGATGAGTGTGAGTATGCTCTGGTCATTGTTTGCCCGCCAAACAAGGTTTCGCCAGTTGTTGAATAAAACTAATACTATTTATCAAAAGCGGAAGGTCATAGGTGTCATCCTTCTTCTTTTACTTTCTTCCACAGTTTATGCTCAGGAAATGCCTCCAAGGGCTGATGAGAATGTTGCCGGTGAACTGGGACAGTTGTGGGTTCAGGACAAAGGCGGTCGGATAAAGCCGCTCAACAGTTTGCATCAGGAAATAATGGTGAAACTGGTTAAGCATAACAGCTTTAAAGGGTTCAATCCTGACCAGATGCTTTTGGGGTTGCTAACTCATCCGGCTGAATGGCAACAGGTGCCGCTTATTACGGTGAAGCATCCGCACATAAAGGAGATTTTGGGTGTGTCCGGGAAAAAAGCTGCTTTTGGGGACTTTTTCAGTGCCGACCGACGCTACAAGATTAAAGAGATGGTGGATGCAGCCTACCGGGAAAATCCGGCCAACCGCGATAAACTCGAGCAGGAACTGATTAAGGTCGATGAACAGGTCAATGTGTTTTATTTGGCACAATCAGGCGAGCTGCATCGAATGTTTCCTGTCAATAACAAGCGGGAAGAGCCCTGGCTTATTCCAGCCAGAGCTCCGGAAGGACTTTCTGTAAAAGATAGTTTGTTTGTTACCTCGGCGATGCCTGCATTTATTGTCGCGGTGCGGGAAAATAATACCGACAGGGCCCTGGATGTGTTGAATGATATTTCCGATTTCCAGGAAGCGCATGGAGGACAACTGTTGCCATCGGAGGCCATTCGCTATGCGGAGATTCTGTACAACCGCCTGAATATCTTCATGTGGCTGGCGACTTTCTTTTTTGTGTTGGGCATTATTCTGGTACTTTACAATATTCTGGGATTGGTTTACCCGCCCGTTTCCAAAAAAAGCATTGGTACAGCCGCTTTGTGGCTGATAGTTGCGGCTTTTCTTTACCATTCCTTTGGTATGGGGCTTCGCTGGTATGTGTCGGGGCACGCACCGTGGTCCAACGGGTATGAGTCGATGATTTTTATTGCCTGGGCATTGTTACTGGCAGGTCTTCTTTTTAGTCGCCGTTCGCCGCTGGTGCTTTCGGTAACCGCTTTGTTTGCTGGAGTGGTGCTGATGGTTTCCCATCTTAGCTGGATGAATCCTGAGATTACCAACCTGGTTCCAGTGCTGAAATCGTACTGGCTAACCTTACATGTGGCTGTTATTATCGGTGGCTATGGGTTCATGACACTGGGGGCACTCATTGGATTTATGAATCTGCTTCTGACTTCCTTACAAACCAGAGATAACAAAATCAGAATAAGTCTGGCCATAGATGAGCTGACAGCCATTAACGAAATGGCTTTGATAGTGGGCCTTTATCTGATGACCATCGGATCGTTCCTGGGCGGTGTATGGGCCAATGAATCGTGGGGTAGATACTGGGGCTGGGATCCCAAAGAGACCTGGTCCCTCATTACCATCTTGATTTATGCTTTTGTTGGGCACATGCGCATTGTGCCCGGACTACGCGGCCGGATGGCATTTAACACGGCATCGATTCTTGCCTTCGGGTCTGTAATTATGACTTATCTGGGAGTGAATTATTACCTAACCGGAATGCACTCCTACGCGGGTGGAGACCCGGTACCTATTCCTACCGCGGTTTATTATTCTGTGGTAATTGTGGCAGTGCTGATTGGATATGCCTACTGGAGAGATGGAAAGATGAAGGAGAGTTAATTAATAGCCGGGGGTCGAAGATCTCCCATGTTTATAGCAAAGAAGTATGCAATAAAACCGCGAATCCAAAGGTGTCGAATGTAATTCGATAAACAATAGAAAAACATACGACCGCCTTCGGGGTCGGTAGCTGCTCACCTTGCGGTTTGGTATAAATATGCGATCGCCTTCGGGGTCATTCCTTTATATTTCAGGCGAACAGAGCCTGAAGAGTTCTTATGTTTATAGTTGTTCTCCAAAGGTGTCGAATGTAATTCGATAAACAATAGAAAAACATACGACCGCCTACGGGGTCGGTAACTGCTTACCTTGCGGATTGCTATAAATATGCGACCGCCTTCGGGGTCATTTCTTAATATTTCAGAGGAACAGAGCCTGAAGGTCTCTTATGTTTATAGGTGTTCCTAAACGATAAAATATCGATGCTGAAGGTGTCGTTCCCTATATTTTTCAACCTTCTACCTGCCCTTTCAGGGCGCAAATAATGACCTGAACTTTTACCCGGGACGTTGCCCCGGGCTGAGGTCAATTGGGCTTTCAGCCCGTTTTTCTGCTTCTTGATTTTTCATTAAAACAAAAATCTGTGGCCATCTGTAGATAGAACCATATCAGACATATCAGAAAAGTTTAAAATTAACTCTGTGCTACTCTGTGGCTCCTCCTTGAAACTCTGTGTAATAACCCTGTTGCGTAATAACCTCTGTGGCCCTTCCTAAACCCCTTAAAGGACAAATCTGTCACCCCTGCCGGGGCTCTATTTTTTTTATTACAAACATTCGTTCTACCATACTGCCGCCCCTCCGGGGCTTATCCATCATGAAAAGAAGAACTAAAAACAATATCCGTCTTATCATATAGATTGGAAAATACCTGGCAATGTCCGAATCTATAGTCCCCTATGCCCAAGTTCTCCGCCCTCTGATCTTATCTCCATGCTCCATGCCTTAACTGCCGCTCCGCCGGGGCTTCCCTCCTTACCACCACACTCCGCTGTTACTCACAAATGAAATGTATTTTCCGCAAGGTGACCAGCTGGGCACATTTATGCTTCCCTGACCGCCGTACAGATAGGCAATAATCTCCGGTTGCCCGCCATCTGCAGGTATTCTTCGCAGGTAAACGTGTTTGTAGAAGGGGTGGTCGCCTGCGTCAATTTCGGGACCGTAAGAGATGAAAACAATTTCTTTGCCATCGGGAGAAACATGCGGAAACCAATCGTTGTAATTATCAAAAGTAAGCTGTTTCTGTTCCGACCCATCGGGGCGCATACGCCAAAGCTGCATGGTTCCGGTGCGGGCCGAGTTGAAGTAGATGTACTGTCCGTCAGGTGAATATTCAGAGCCGTCGTCCAGTGTCTTTTGATTGGTCAGCTGAATTTCTTCACCTCCAGTCACTCGGATTTTGTAGATGTCGTACTGTTCGTTTCGTCCGGCGGTATAAATTACAAACTGATTGTCGGGTGACCAGCCGTGCAGGTATGACGGACTTTTGTCGGTAATTCGCGTTGGTGTTCCGCCCTCCACAGGAAGACTGTAAATCACCGAGTTGCCATTGTCATCGCTGGAATGGTGACTGATGCCGATGGTTTTCCCGTCAAAAGTGAGTACATGGTCGTTGTTGTTGCTGGTGGCAAATCCTGTATTAATTTGTTGGGGGATTCCACCTGTTGGAGGAATGCTGAAAAGCAATCCTTCGCTATTGTAAATAAGTGATTTATTGTCGGGCGTCCAGTTGGGTGCCTGTATGGAGACGGGGGAGGTAAAGATGCTTTTCCGGAGGCCTGTGGCAAGTTCCATCACTTCCAGATGACTTCCCAGATAATCCTGATAGGGAACCAGGTCTGCCGGTGCCGGCTTAACGAACCGTACATTCTCAAAAACAGCATTCTCAACGGTGGTGCTGTCGTGGGAACAGACAAAGAGGCCCGCCATCAGATTGTCTTTCATGCTATCTACTTCAAGGGCAACAGATGTGAATGGCTCTCCGTATTTGGCCACCGACATTATCAGCATTCTGCCCCGTCGTTCCAGTTGTACAACATCAGGAGTCTTAATTTCCGAAGACATTTCGAGGGTTTCTCCGTCCTTTGATTTTCTGTATTGAAGAGAAGTGAGACCATCCCCGTGCACAACTGCGCTGTATTGAGGTGATCCTGGCGTTTTGTTTTCGCGCAACATCCACCCCATCTTGCGATGCGAATGATGCCCTTCTCCTTCAAACTTCATCCGGGCTCTCAAAATAAAATCTCCCGAAATTTGGCGCCATGCGTATTGAAATGCATCTTCATCGAACCAGATATTTTCACCACTTCCGCTTATGATGTAAGTTTGGTTTTCCGGATTGTATGTGGCATTTCCTGTAATACCTGTTTCTCCGATATCGTTGTGTTCAGTGAATATTCCCGTGTCGGGGGTTTGTGCGTTGGTCATAAAGCTCATGATTAACGAGCCAATCAGGAGGATGGCTCCGTTTTTAGTGGTGTGTAAATGTTTCATGGTTTTATAAGTTGTTTTTCCAAAGATAAGGAACTGGGGGAATAAAGCCATAGTCTGAAAAAGTCTTTTCCATCCTTCTGCCAAATACAATTAAACCTCCTGTTTCTTCACGAAAGTTCACATGGAATACTGGTTAAGTTGACATTGTAATTTATTGCGGTTAATTTTAATTCTCATTGGAAAATCGACCCTTTCATAATATTTCTTCTTAAGTACCTGATAAATCTAAGCAGGGGTTGGTCTTGAAAAGTCCCCGCCTAACCGGCAGCACTTATCATCTTTATGTGAACCATTTGTGTGTAACAATGGAACGCCGAGTTGCATATTTCATTTATCCTTAACATACTTTTTTATGCATTCAAGGAAAAGATTCAGCCTTTTGGAGACCAAAGGTTTTTTTAATCGTGAATTGAAAACCTATCCTGGACCAGTTTCTCCATCACGCCGAATGGCCCTAAAAAAAATGTCTCTTATTTTAATCGGTTTCTCTCCTGTTACCCGAATGCTTGGGAAAGCTCTTTCTACCCCGTTTCAGGTCAGTAAAAAAGGGAAAACTATCCGGTTTATTTATGGAGGAGAAATAGCCTGGGCGGTAAATCCTAAAGAATTTGGGAAAAATGCCGTTTTAAAGTACCGCGAATCTGAACGTGGTTTTTTTGTCCTGTTAAAGAATGCGGTCTATCCGGGAAGTGGTATTCGGGCCGATTTTAAAGCTGCCATCAGTAATAAAACCGGTGAATGGCAAATGCATATACGTTTTCCGCATCTTGGCATAAATAAACAAGTTGCTTTTATTCCCTGGCTCAGGGGAAAGGTTCAAATTGAAGGATTTCATCGACGCACTCAACAAATTTTACTTGGTAAAACCGATTGGCTTTTTATTCCTGAAGGTAAATTAAGGCTGGATAAAAACTGGCAGTTAAGGATTCATCCTGATGAATCGGTTGCGGTAAACATTCTGGGGAGCCTTGAGCGTTTTGAAGGCTTGACGGTTTTGTTGGCTCCGCCTCTTTCTGCTTATTGGGTAATGCTCAGAAAACCGGAGGCTCACAGCTGGATAATGCTTGAAGGCCCCAGGGATAAATTTAAAGGATTAACGAAACTGGAAACAGGAGAGCGTGGCTTTTTTCAGACTCCGGAATATCCGTTTCGATACACCGGACTGGTGCTCTCAGAGAGGCGACGGGAAGGTTTTTTCTGGGCAAGCAATGAAACTCCGGATCAAAGTAATTTGATCTATCAATCCGGGCGTGTTGATGGCATTGGTCTGTCGCTTTTCCGAAGCCGGTTTGTGAAGGAGTACAGTGAAGACAATGAATATTTTGGATTGGTGGCCGATTTGGGGGACAATCCCCAGTGGTATGGCCATACTCATGCTACTTTTGGGCTGGCAGGTTCTGCAACAGCCTTTTTCAGCCTTTTTGGAGAAGGGACTAAAGTTTACGACATCAATTGTAAAGCAAGGATTGCAGAATCAGCTATATCCGTACAGGGTGCCCGCTCATTACCTGTGTCATACACTCAGCCCGTTGAAGTGGAGGTTCAACCCCAGGATCCGATAATTCAGCGTCCCCAAAAAGTGGAATCAGGAAAAGCTCAAAACTTTGGCATTTTTGAATTCACACAGCAACAGGACAGGACCAGCTGGTTATATGTCAACAAGCAGTCTCTGAAGCTCAGGCTAAGAGTTTTCGAACCCATAAAATTCAACCTGGTACGTCCGGAAGATTTCCTTAATCTGCAATTTGAGTTCGCAAATTTTAAGTTGGAGAATAATATCCTGGAAATTGACAACACCAAAGATCCCGCCTTTTTTATTGTAAATTTCCCTTCCCAGCACCTTAGAGAACAGGCCTTCGAAGAGTTTGGGACCTATAATGTACCTGTTCAGTTTTTAAGAGCCGGCAATAGCCGTCTGGTTTTTAGGGTGCCCTCAGATCATCCGCCGATTCGGCTGGTTATGAGCGATCTGCTTGACTGGTCGAAATTTGAGCTACAGGTAAATTACCGGGCACGATGGTTTAACACCAGTGCCGCAGTAAGCCTGATAAGAGCCAGAATACGTGATTTGTCGGTTCCTTTGGGGCGCCGGCGCGATCTTTCGTCGTTTGAGCTCAGGCCTGGTGTGATTCCTGTTAAATCAAGAAACGTCAGAACCATCACTACCGGAGCCCAACCATCCAAAACTACCAGTCAGCCAATGACTGCCATGGAACTGAAAGTTGCGATGGCTTCCACCCCCCGAGGTTCTTCAGTTATGTCACTGGACGATCAGCAATTGACGCAGGCACTTGCCACCCCCGAGATTGAGCTTAGTATCCCCGACTCTTTAAGCGGGGCTATGCGAAATCTTCTTGAGATGAAGCCCCCTTCTCATTTGGAGACATCGATTGAAGCTCCTGTTTATGCAGAGATTTCCCCTAATCAGTTTGCCGGCTTTACTCACTCCATTCTGCTGAAAGATGAGTTTGAAGAGTACAACGAAAGCTCTGTTCATAGCTTGGATGTTTCTCAGGAAGGAGCGCTTACGCCTGTAAAGCCTTCAGGAGACTTAAGGATTGATCCCTCCCGTCCTGTTAAACGCTCCCGTGTGACTGTTCAACCGTTGAACCGCGAATCAAATCAGAAAACGCTGATTCAGAAACCACCTCAAACCAGGGCTCTGAAGGTAAAGCCGGTTAAACGAACTTATAAAAACCTGGTGTCCCCTCAGTTCCTTAATATTCCCGGAATTTTAGCACCTAAAACGGGGCAGCTTTTTGAGTTGTGGCACACACGAATGGGAGTTCGTCTGGCTTCGGGAGAGGTAGATGAAGACTCGCTAAATTCCCTGAAAACAGTAAGAGTAATCTGGAGCAAATGGGCCAATGAAAAGGTTGAGGACGGTCCCGTTTCCAGGAATAACGAACTTAATAATATTCCAGGACCCATTGACTTCCATGAATTGGTGCACCTTACTTCCAATTACACAAACTTGAAAATTGCCGGAACCAGCCGCAGGGTATTGCCCGAACCGGTAAAAGCCGACCAGCTTATGCTTTCCGGGATGGGAGCATGGTTTGATTATGCCTTTAAAATGGACACTCCTGTTCAGTATACCGGACTGATAGGCTGGGATCAGCGGGCAACCATGGGGCGTGATCATTTCATAAAAGTGGTGCGTCGTGGATTCCTTTTTCCTTTTGGGCACAAAGCTGTTAAAATAACAACCGTTACCCGGGAGTTAAGAAAGGTAAACGGGGTCGTTGCTGCCCTTCTTGTAAAGAGGGAATATATCAAGGTCACTCAACCCGAACTGTACTTTAGTCAGGGAAGCAATGCATCGTTTGTTCCTTTCCCGTTTCAACGTATTGAAATCAAAGACCGGTTTAAAAAGATTCATCCGGTCAGACCGATTCATTCCAAAGAGGTATTTGAATTATATCAACCACGAAATCATTCTGCCTCTGATACTTTCAAAATTATTGTGGATGATGCCTCCGGGAAACCGGTTTCGTTGGAAGTCCCGCTTGTTTTTATCGATGGTTCATTGAGCAGCCAACATTTGGTGGTGGATCATTACAACGATGTTGGTTGGAACTATTTTAGTTCGTCGTCTGCATCGCGGTCCATATCGTACGCCCGGAGTCTGGTTCCGGGAGATACCTCCTTTGAGACCCAAAGCATCATTTTTGGAGCGGAAAAGGGCCAAATGGTCAATTTGATTGATTTCTATCCTGAAATAAAGGAGGCTTCTGTTTTTGTGCGGCAGATTGAAGAGCTGACCGGTGACAGAAATCCGGTTAGGATAAGTTTGGTGGATGACAATAACCTCTCCATGGTATTTGCCAGGGTCATAGAGGATGAAAAACCTTCTCTGGTTTTTGGAGATACGGAAAAAAGTGGTGGTTTCCTGACACCCAATATGGCGGTATCAGGCTTTTCCAAACTGACCGGGATAAGTGGCAATAAGATTGAAGACCTGGAAAAACTGGTTGTTCAGGTTAATGAGATCTTTAATCTTGCAGAAGAGTATATGCCAAAGATTTTTGGCATTATCAGTTTTGTAGATCTGTTATTGCCCGATGTGGATTTATCAGGTGCCATTAGTGCGGTTAAAAGCAGCATTGAACAAATAAGGGATCAGATTGAAGAACTTCAAAGCCGGATGATGATGATTCTGGCCCGTATCGATACGGAATTGAAGAAGCTGAATGTATTGCTTGAAGTAGTAGGTGATTTGCTTGACAATAAGGATATTATAGCTGTTTTGCAGGATCTTGATGAGATGGCCAATGCCTTAGAATCTTATGGCGTTTCGGTGCCAGGAAATATGCAACAGACACTTCAGCAGACCATCAAAGTGGGCAAAGAAATCTGGAATAAGGAGGTTCAACTTGATAACATCTCGGGATTCATCGGAAATGCTCAAGCTTTGAAGAGTAAACTTGAAGATGCAGGCGTGGAAATTGACTCAGAGATGGGTCAGGCCGTGGATGATCTACTCACTCTTGTTTCAGGGTTAAAGGATCAGGGGCTGGATGATCGGGAAATATCAGCTGCCATTCAGGGGTTGGCCATGGCAGCTCAGTTGTCTGATGTACAGGGGCTGATAAAAAATCTGGCATCGCAGGTGGCCGACACGGTGATTGACGCTATTCCTGAAATTCCCAATGTTAAATTTCAGGTAAAAGGTGACAAAATTGTGGTGGAATATCACTGGAAACCAAAGACCAAAGCATCCTACAGTGCCGGAACTCTTTTTACCATTAAAAATCTTAATAATGAGAAAGACCAGATTGAAATATCACTTGACAGCATTCTTACCAAAACACTGGACCTTAAGGAACCGCCTGATTTTGACGTTAATGCATCTATCAGGGAGTTCTCTGTTGTGGTCGCTGATTCATTGCAATTAAACTTCCAGAAAATTGCTTTTAAATCGGGAACCAGTGCCAGTGCGGATGTAGATGTGAAATTTAAACCGGTGCCTGTCCGGCTCATCGGTTCACTATCATTTGTCAACAGCCTGCAAAGCGTGATTCAATCCGACCAATTTTCCGGCGGACCCTACATTAATATTACTGAAAACGGGATTGTGGCGGGGTATAATTTCCCCCTGCCCAACATTGAGGTGGGTATTTTGGCTATTTCAAACATGATGTTGGGGACTAAACTAATCCTGTCTTTTAACAAAGATCCTCTGAAACTGGGCTTCAATTTTTGTTCTCCGGAAAATCCCTTCAAACTGATGGTTTCATGTTTTGGAGGCGGGGGCTTTTTTATGATGGAAACCACCATGCAGGGGCTTACCCGCCTTGATGCTGCCTTTGAATTTGGAGCAGGTGTTTCGCTAAATGTCGGGGTTGCCAGCGGGTCAGTGGAAGTGATGGGCGGTTTTTACTATACCCTCATCATGGAGGATGATATCAATAAACAATCGATGGCTGCCTATCTGAGAATGACGGGTCGGTTGTCCATTATCGGGCTCATTAAGGTAACGCTGGAGTTTTATCTGGAGATGGTTTACGAGGCCATTGGCTCCAAAACCACTTCGGATGGACTGGTGATTGCGGGAAGCAGCCAGCTGAAAGGTCGTGCCACACTTTCCGTGAAGGTGGAGATTTTGTTCTTCAGCAAAACAGTGAAGGTTACTGTGAGTCGCACCTTTGCCGGGAATGATGCTGATCCTAAGTTTAAGGATTCGTATACCCTGGATCATTGGCAGAGTTACTGTTCGGCATTTGCATCCTGACAGCGATTGAGGGTTAATTAAAGTCCGTCTATAAACTAAGCGTTTTTCAGGTGTTTGAACTAGAAAGTTCAAATTCAAGGCGTGTGAAAAATCTAAACCGCAGTCCCGAAGTAGCTTTTGTAAGGTTTTTTAAACAAAAAACCAACAAAAAGCACAATCGGGATGAGGATTTGGATTTTGAACAACAACGCAGAGGTTGGACTTTATAGACAAACACTAATTACAATCAGTCATTTATGCCTGATAATTTTAAATACATCCCGAATTAGAATAACCGGAATTTCTTTAAAGCCGGGCTAATCAAACCTTGAGTCCGGATATCTGAAAACCAAAAATTAATCTGATGAAGCAAACATTTATATACACCACCTTGCCCAATGGCAAAGTTACTGTTGACGGTCAGCAATATCTTCGGATTTCATTGCATTGCGGACTCAGGCTTTCTCATTCTTCAGCCACTACTCTGGATATCTTTCCGGAGGTTCTGCAATGGGCTCAAAAGATTAAAAATGTTTCCGGATTCAAAGTTCGCTGGAACGGCAGTGAAGTAGTTGCGGCAACAGGGAATACCTCCGTAATTGATACTGAGGTTTGGGGGACCCTCATTCATCCCGGGGTTAAAGTTTCAGCATTCATCGTTGAAGACAAGTCCGGGCTTAAGATTCACGCCTATCCGACTTATGAGATCAGCCAATCTCTGCTGAATGTCTATCGCGACTTCGGCATAAAAAGTCCTGTTAACCTTTTGAAACCGGGCCAGTTTCTGCAAAATGAAAACATCCGCCGGATCGGACGGAAATCCGTTGAGCCTGAGGTATTCAATGCTTATCAGAAAATTGAAGACAAGTCGGTGGCTAAAGCAGAGGTCAGGCAGGATATTAAGGGGTTGAACCTCGATAGGTCAGCCATGGTTCGGCCTATGGTTCAGCAACAACCTGTTATGGATTATCGACAGATTCTTCAGTCGGGGAACTATGCTCAAATACGAATCAAAGATAAGGAGCCTGCATTTCAATTTGCCCGTTTCCGCGATTTTCACAGGATAGACGTGGCAAGACCAATTCCCTCTGTCAAGCCGGTTGAAGTGCCTGAATTTGAGTTTCATGATATACTGGCTCAGATGAGCGACTATCCGCAAATGCTTAGAAAACTGGGGCTGGTTATCGACTTGATGGTTCCCTTCGATTCCTCTCTACCCCATGAAGGAAGGGTGTCGGCATTCCCGGTAGGATTGGAATTTAATGACCCCACGGAAGTCTCCGTTACTGCTACAGCCTATCGGATGACGTCGAAAGGATTTTTTGCAAGAGAAAAATCCGGAAGTGAGTTGAGGAACGGGTTTGTCAAGCTAAACACATCCGACTTTTCCGTTGCACAAATTGATACAGATGGAACGGCAATTCAGACCATCAATAAAGTGGATAATCAGGTGAAAAATGTGGTGGAGAAGGTTTCTGAAGTGCAATTACGGGTTAAAAGAATGACTCCCGATGAGGAATCTGTGGAAGATGAAGATGACGAAAGAGGTGAAGAAGTAGCTGGCGAAGAAGGGCTCCCTACCATAAAATCAGCCGGAATCGCAATCATTAAAAACAATGTTGAAACCTATCTTAATGCGCGGTTTGTCAAGGCGCGCCAGTTGGATGTTAAATTGGCTGCACCCCCGACGTTGCTTCCTGCGCAGCTCAGTCTGAATAGTCAGATGCTGGAGGTAAACCCGCAAATAACGGCCATGAAAATTCAGATTCCGGACTCGGAGGTTATGTATGCCAACGATCTGGTGATGGGATATCGCATGGATGTTGCTTACGCCAATCAGCCCGATAAGTGGTATTCGCTCCAGTTGAAACAGGATGAGATAACGGTTTATGATGAAAACAAGAATGCCTGGCCTGTGGACAACATCCTGCCTGATGAAGGTTTTAACCAATTGGCCCTGACCGAAGACGAGGAGGGTGAAGACGTATTTGTAACGGGTGTGGTGGCCCGTTGGACAGGCTGGAGTCTTGCAGTTGAAAGACCCGGATTTGCAATTAATGAAGCAGAAGGAACCGGGGAAGAGGCTAAGGATTATGTTAATAATGATGTGGCTGAAGAAGAAAAGAAATACGGCTATCATCCTGAAGCCAAAGTCCGGATGAATGTGCGATCCCATATTGTCCCCGGCACACTGCCCTCTTTGCGTTACGGGAATAGTTACCATCTCCGGATGCGTTACGTGGATGTGGCAGGAAACAGTGTGCCGCTGGAGGCAACTCCTGATAATCCGGCGGAGGCCATTGTGCAAAGCATCACTTATCGCCGTTATGAACCCATTGCGTCTCCCGTTGTTTTGGCCGGAAATAAATATAAGATAGGAGAAGATGTGGAGCGGCTGGTCATTAAAAGTGATGTGGATACCCCTGTACAAGACTATTCCGACCCGGGGGTCGATCCATCCGACCGTGAGGCGCGCCGACTTCTTATTCCACCTTCTAACAGCCAGCTGACTGCCGAACGCCACGGTAAATTTGAAAAGGCATTCTCAGGCAACATGCAGGAGGCCAAACTTATATACGGTCTGATCACCAGCCATGAAACTCCGCCGGGGGTGAACGATCCTCAAGATAAAGTCTATAACGCCGGTTCATTTAAACTTACTTACCTGCCTGATCCTGCTGCCGCCGGAGTAGCGGTTTTCCTGGCAGAAGATTACGAGGATACACATACGCAGAAATTTTCACCTCATCGGGTTGCATTTATTCCAACCGGTATGTTAGAGAATGGCAGCTGGCTGAATGTAAGGCCTGTTACCATTGAGTTGGTTGAAGGTGATGCCGGGTCTGAATGGAATGAATCCAGCCGCATACTTACCTTCTCTTTACCAAAGGGACATCGGGCAAGAATCAAATATACCTGCTACTGGAAGAATGAAGATCTTCAGACTCTTTCGGGGATTTGGGAACAGCTGTCCACCAAAAGCGGGTTTCATCAGGTACGTGATCATCTGCGTGAAGGGCGCCACTGGATGGTTAGTCCCGCACGGGAAATGGAACTTGTGCATGCTATTCAGCGGCCCCTCAGGCCCCCTGTTCTGAATGATTCGGCTGCTGACCGGGGTTATCTGGATACTCCGGCGTGGATAAAAACCCGGATTAGGATTCACGGACAAAGCACCGGTAAGGTTGAACTTGATGCTACCTGGAAAGAATGGGACGATAACCCTCTTAAACCCCTACCACTTGAAGTGAGCAACCGGAAATTGCTGGATTCGGTTAAAATCAAATACAATGAGCAGGTTCATCATGTGGGCTATTTTCCCCCCAGGAATCCTGAATTTAATGTCATCAATACGTTAGCTCCGGGTTCCCGTATTGAAAATATCCGGAAGCTTAAACTAAAACCCGGGGTGCAGCAATCCGGACAGGCTAAAAAGAAAGCGCGCATTGAGAATAAACAAGGAGATAATGCTCTAACGCTCAAGTTGCTGCCTGTCTTTTCAAAGGCATATGTTTTAAAAGCCTTTGGGTTGATGCATAACTTTGACGACACCAGACACCGGTTCGTGGATTACAAACCGATTGCCACTACCCGTTATCCCGAATACTTCAGGCAACCTGATGCGGAAGGAACCCTTAAACCTATTCAGGGACTTGCTTATACGCAGAAAGGGGAGCCCGTTCGTGTCAATATTTTAAGTTCTGACCGTCCTTCGCCCCCGGAGGTGGAATATATTATTCCCACGTTCAACTGGCACAAGTCGGGCGGAGAAAACCAGATTACCCATCTTCGCTCCGGTGGAGGATTGAGGGTTTATCTGAAACGGCCCTGGTTCAGTTCCGGGGAGGGGGAAATGTTAGGGGTGGTATTGGCGCCTCAGGGAACGGCAGAAAATCTTCCCGAATTGCCTGTTACCTATTCACAGTGGGGATCGGATCCTGTTTTTCCGTTCCCGGGAGACACCAGTTTTCATCTTGAGAGCAGCCATTTTAAGTGGCACAGCAAGGTGGACAGAGGCATTGTTTATCCAGGCATCAATGACTCAAAGGCAGATGTTGTTGCTTTTGCGCCACAATTCGATGCAGAACGCAAACTTTGGTATGCCGATTTATCAATAGATCCACTGACTCGCTATTTTCCTTTTGTTAAGCTGATACTGGCTCGTTATCAGGAACATTCTTTGCGAATTAGCAATACAGATGTTTGTCTTTCACCAGTTGTGGAGACCGATTTTATTCAACTGGTTCCCGAACGCAAAATAAAGCTGTCGGTTGAAAGAAGAGGCAATGTTGCCACTCAAATTAATGTGGAGATCTCGGGTAACAGCTATGCCGGCTTTGATAATTCTTTTGAGATAAAAATTATAAGTAGTAATATTCCTCAACCCATCTCAGGAGTTATCAGTGCCTCAGAGCCCGGGCGTGACTCAATCAATGAAGAAACATTAATCACCAATATTTCTTTTCCGGATAATTATAATTTTGTTGCTACGGCAAATTTCAGAATTACTTCCGGGTTGAGAAAAGTGCCTTTTGATGTAGTGGTTCTTGAGTATGAAAAAGCAGATAAAACAGGTCGCCGGAAGCTTGTTTTTGCCGATGAATTTAATGTAAATAAGAAGGAAAAATAATCATTTTTCTTTTTTAAGCATCACTTTAATATGAGGTATATATAGGCTTTTGTAAGCGATTGTTTTTGGGTGGTTTGCATTGGGTTTTGATCTCGTAAACTTGACGCAAATCACCTGTCGCTGTATCTTTACAACCGCTCTTTCGGCAAAGTATTTGGCGGTTTTTGGGAGCCAAAAAAGCATCCTGAAGTTTAGGGAAGAAGATTGCGAGTTCTGGTTAAATTTTATACTGATGAAACGACCATGATATTTTTTAAGCATAAATCTCACAAAAGAATATTTTTAAAGAATATTATGCGAGAGCGAAGCGATTCTTCCGAGCATTCGGAATTCTCATAGTTTTAATTAGGTAATTACAAAATTTTGAGCGGATGCAAGAAGCCCTGCTTTACGAAAAACTCGGGAACCAGAAAGTTGAATGCAACCTCTGTGCCCATCACTGCAAATTAGCTCCCGGAAAATTCGGGATTTGCAGGGTGCGTGAAAATATTGATGGTACGCTCTACACGCATGTTTACGGGCGGACAATTGCTCGTCATGTTGACCCTATTGAAAAGAAGCCTTTGTATCACTTCTTTCCGGGAACCCAGGCTTTTTCCATCGGTACCCCAGGCTGTAATTTTCATTGTGATTTTTGCCAGAATTGTGAGATATCGCAGGTGGTT
This sequence comes from Marinilabilia sp., assembly GCF_016278715.1. Classification (GTDB taxonomy): domain Bacteria; phylum Bacteroidota; class Bacteroidia; order Bacteroidales; family Marinilabiliaceae; genus Marinilabilia. The sequence goes on from NZ_JADQBH010000245.1 coordinate 19,888, forward strand.
TCGCCAGGTATTTTAACGGTTGGGCAGCCTGCAACGCCGGAGGAGATTGTGCAGGAGGCTCTGGACAGAGAGTGTAAAAGTATTGCATATACTTACACGGAGCCGACCATTTTTTTTGAGTATTGCAACGACATCGGGCCCCTTGCAAGAGATGTAGGGTTAAAAAATGTTTTTGTTTCCAATGGCTATATGACTTCCGAAATGCTGGAGCTGGCTGCCCCCTGGCTGGATGCTGTTAATATTGATTTGAAAGCTTTCAGGGATGATACCTATCGGCGGTTGATGGGTGGACACCTGCAGCCTGTACTCGATTCCATGAAAAAGATTATTCAGATGGGTGTCTGGCTGGAAGTGACCAGTCTGATAATCCCCGGCATCAACGACCAATCCCGGGAACTGCACGAAATGGCTCATTTTGTGGCCAACGAACTGGGCGTTGATGTTCCCTGGCACATCAGTCGTTTCTTTCCGGGCTATAAAATGCATGACCTACTTCCAACCCCCATAGATACCTTACAGAAAGCCAGAGAGGCCGGAACAGAGGCCGGACTCAATTATATTTACGTGGGGAATGTTCCTGCTTCCGCCGACCAAAATACTGTTTGTCCCCGGTGTGGGGCTACTTTGATTGAACGGGTGGGTTATAATGTTTTGGGCAATATTATTGAGAATGGCCGATGCGCTGAATGCGAGTATAAAATAGCGATGGTGGATTAATTCTGCCTGATACCCAATACGCAGGTCTCCTTACCATTCCGAACAATCCCGTCTTCGCCAAATACCCGCGCCCCTATGATGTAAATGCCCGGAGGAACTTTGGCATGGTCGTCATTGGTTCCGTCCCAGGTAATGATTCCAGATGTTCCCAGACTTTGGTTGTTCACCAGTTCTTTTACCTGAAAACCTTCAGCATCATAAACGGTAAAAGTTCCTTTTTTGCCGGGTTTATCAAAAAGATAAGAAATAATCAATTGGTCATCGTTTCCATCCAGATCGGGGGTGAAAATTTCCGGTGATACAGAAAAAAGTTTTTCCGGTTTCTCTTTTTTGGCTTTTATTTGCTGCGAATTTATGCTTCCGGGTGTTCCGTAGCCTGCCGTCGATGCGGCTGAATGCCAGGTCATGGGATTTTTGGAGGGGGCATCAAACTGGGTGCGCTCCAATGCTACACCCTTGGTATCTGCCAGCAAGGAGAAATGGTGGGATGGAGAATAATTCATCTGTTCGATTATGGTACCGTTTTTTCTTGCTACAAAAACAATTCCGCCTTCGGTTACATAGTTCGGCAGCCTTGGCAGACTGATGAGGTTTGATGTATCCGGCAACTTAAAATATTCTTTTACCCAATCGGCATCATTGGCAAAGCAGAGATAGGTTCCCGGAAGAAACCACCGGCATTTGTCTGATAAGGGAACCAGTGATTCGGGTATTCCTTCTTCTCCGCCACGCGCCAGGCATAGGCTGTCGAGCGCCAGAATTTTGTCTGAGTGGTTGTACAACTCCACATAATCGCAGCCGTCGATCGGTGGATCAAACAACAGTTCATTGATGATCACATCCAGACTGTCGGTTCGTCCCGGGAGCCCGAAAGAAAGTGTAGAGGGGCCTTTGAAAGGGTTACCCGCAAGGTCTGAAAAACCGGAGGGAACCGATAAATTGATTACCTCATTGGGGATTAATGATTCTTGAAATACAACCGTTAAAACATCTCCAAAGACACTGTCCTTGCTTAGTGCTTCAATTTTTACGTCCGGGGGGGAAAATCCTAATTCTTCAGCCTTTATTGTTGAAGCAGAAAGGGGTTCGCCAAAATTAAGCATCAGCACAGAGTCGTTATTTAGCCATGCGTCCATCAATCCGGGGCCTTGTGTATCCGGATTTGAGGTCTTTACCGAGTTTTCCATGCCGGGAGTCCCCCCTCTTTTGTTGCTGCAATAGGCCCAGTTGCTCAATGCGCAAGAGAGGTTGCCAGAGTCTATACATTCCAAAGACCAGCCGCCATCCTGTTTAAATTGAGGACCAGGCAGTAGCTCGGGATAACGAAAAGCGGTTGTTATCTGGCCAGAAGGGTTTCGCAGCACAATCTCTCCTCCACTGTTGGTAAGGGCAATCCACTTGTATGGAGTCAAGGCCTCCGGGAAATCTGTTTCGGTAGCTGTCAGTACTATATACCTGCCGGGGAAAAGAACATACTCCGGCAATTCAAAGATGACGCGGTTGATTTGTAAAGTCATCTTTTTGAGGTTAACCGGGAGGTCAGACCGGTTGAATAACTCAATGTATTCACTTTCCGGCAAAAGAGCTGGAGGCGACGGGTCGTGCATGATTTCGGTGAAAACCAGGTCGGAAAAAGCAGCTTCATGATAATAAATAGAATAAGGGCCGGAAGGTATGGTATCTCCGTTTGGTAAAATCAGGTTGTTGATGGATAGAAAAATCTCTTTAGCATCGGGGATTTTTCTCTTGAGATGTAACAGGTATTTTTCATCCGAAAGTTTTTCGATTTCTGACGTTCCTCCATCCGCATCGTTTGTCGTAAAACGCTCGGGAATCATTACTTCTTCTGGTATTTGCTGGTTGAAAATGAGTTCAATTGTTGTGTAGTTCAAAGTGTTTACTTCCAATACTTCGGGGGAGAGATAAGAAAAATACAAGGCGGTATCCTCCAGACAGGCTCCGTTTTGGTCGCACCATCCCGAGAAAATTAAATCTTCGTTTTGAACATCCGGTAGTTTCTGTTTCAAATAGATAACTGCATTGCGAAAGGTGGCGTCATATTGGGTATTCAGGATAAAATCCCCGCCAAAGTCAGGAATGGAAATGAGAGGGGAAGAAGCACTCTCATCAACGGGTTCCGAAAAAATTAGTTCAAGGGTGTGTCCGTTTTTTATCTGCATGGATTCTATTCGTGGAGGAACTGTGTCTTTGTATGCTTCGCCGGATATCTCTATTGGTTCCAGGAAAAATTTATCACGTCTTGTTTTGGTGTAATGGCAATTAAATCCGGCATATTCTGAAGAGAATCCTCTTTTGTAGGTTGTTGATCCTTCGGTTTTCCAGCCGTCTCCTGTATCGGTTTCCAGCTTCCAGTGTCCTCCTTTTCTGCGGGTTACTTTAACACGTGCAACCGCCGGACTGCTGTTCAGACAATCCTCAGCACCTTCGATCAGCAGCTGGTCCCGACCACTCTCTCTTTCCCATAGTGATATGTTGTCGTCGGAAGTTCCGGCAACCAGATAAAAACCGTTTTGGAAGGTTTCAGGGTCATCCGCTACCAGAACAATCTGAAGGTAATTGGAGGAGGAGGGATTAAATTCCATGCGAAAGCCGGTTTCCCAGACAGCATCCTCAAAAGCTGAAGACGAATGCCAGAGAAAGGCTTCCCCGGACTCTTCAGGGGCATTTAGTTGGATTAAATTATCTTCCTGATGATAAATGAACCATGCAGCATCTCCCAACCAGGGTTCGGGGAAGAATTCAAACGATGTGGCAATGCCTTGCTGCATAGGGAGAACAAACAGGAAAGCAGCAAAAAAACGAAAAAAAATCGGGTTCATGGGATTAGGGTTTATTACTTAAAAGTATTAATTTTGTGACGATTGTATCGTGTGGCCATAAAAAACCGCCGGAATGAAAAAAATCTTCCGGGGCGTAATAAACCCAGCCAGATGCAATTTATAAATTTTATTCAACAATGTAAAACTTAATATTAACAGATGAAGTTAGCAATTGTAGGTGTCAGCGGTGCTGTAGGACAAGAGTTTATGAGTATTCTGGAAACAAGAGATTTCCCGATTGATGAATTGGTACTTTTTGGGTCTGCCCGAAGTGCTGGTAAAAAATACACATTCAGGGGAAAAGAGCTGGTCGTCAAAGAACTTCAACACAACGACGATTTTAAAGATATAGATATTGCATTGACCAGTGCCGGTGGTGGAACTTCCATAGAGTTTGAGAAAACAATCACTAAGCATGGGGCGATTATGATTGACAATTCAAGTGCTTTCCGTATGGATAATGATGTGCCGTTGGTGGTTCCCGAAGTGAATGCCGCCGATTGTGCCAACGCTCCCCGGAAAGTAATTGCCAATCCAAATTGTACTACCATTCAGATGGTAGTTGCACTGAAAGCCATTGAGGATATTTCACATATTCGCAAAGTGCATGTTTCAAGTTATCAGGCAGCTAGTGGTGCCGGGGCCTCAGGAATGGACGAGTTAGAAAAGCAATTTCAGCAAATCGTTAATGGGGAAAAGCCCACTGTCGAAAAATTTGTTCATCAACTTGCTATGAATGTTATTCCTCACGTGGACGTTTTTACCGAGAACGGATATACCAAAGAGGAGATGAAGATGTTTAATGAAACGCGCAAAATAATGCATTCCGATGTGCAGGTAAGTGCCACATGTGTGCGTATTCCCATTTTGCGTGCCCACTCCGAATCTGTCTGGGTGGAAACCGATCGACCCGTAAGTGTGCAGGAGGCTCGTGAGGCTTTTGAAAAGGCTGAAGGTGTTGAAATTATCGATAATCCTGACAACAACGAGTACCCGATGCCATTGTTCCTTTCAGGGAAAGATGAAGTGTTCGTAGGGCGTATCCGTGCCGATTTGGCCAACCCTAACGGACTTACTTTCTGGGTGGTTGCAGATCAGATACGTAAAGGAGCTGCCCTTAATGCAGTGCAAATCGCAGAATATATGGTCAAAGAAGGGCTGATTAAATAAAATAGGGTAAAAGGTCATTCCTGTTCAAAACAAATATTTTCAATCTGCAAGCTTGTCTAAGGCCGACCTTGGCAGATGAGCCTAAAAACAAGGTTGATTTATCGAAAAATTGTCTCTGTTTGAGTCTCACGCGCACAGCAAGTGAGATGAGTTTTGACAATTTCGATAAAAGAACCGTAGTTTTTAGAGTGAAAGCTGCCGCAGTCTTGATGTTCTTTGCCTACTTTCTTATATCAAGATAAGAAAGTAGGTCAGGCTTTAAGGGATGAAATCCCTTTTGGAAAGTTTTTAACAGTATTGGTAAAAGGTCTGTTTAAAATGACCTTAATCTGATAACAAATAGGGTTGCTCCATACTGAGCAGCCCTGCTTTGTTTAAAGGGGAATAGTTGTCGTTTGCACAGAACGTTAATCATGGGTTCAATACGCATGGAATGATGAAGTTTCGATTAAGCAGAAACCTCCTCTTTCAAAACATACCCAACAGTAGGAATATTGTCGATAGTCAATTGGGTGTCGTCTTTCAGGTATCTTCTGATTTTGCTGATAAAAACATCCAGACTGCGGCCGTGGAAGTAATCCACATCGCCCCATAACTGCATAAGAAGTTCTTCCCGCTTGACGAGTTGATTTTTACGGTTACACAGCATTCGCAGTACTTCACTTTCACGGCGAGTGAGGCGTTGCAGGTTTTTCCCGGTTTTTAATGTTTGATTGGTCAGGTCGAAAGTGAATTTCCCTATCGGGATAGGTTCAACGGCATCATTGGATTCTGTGTGCCGATATATTCTTCGGGAAATTGCTCTGACTCGCCAGAGCAATTCATCTTTTTCGAAGGGTTTTACCAAATAATCATCTACCCCCAGGTCGAAAGCTTTTTGCTTGTCATCCTTGTGATTTCGCTTGCTGATGATAACAACCGGGATGTAGTGGTCACGTCTTCGCACCCTTTCAGTCAGTGTAAAGCCATCAATACCCGGAAGCATGAGGTCAAAAATGCAGAAATTGAACCTGCCATTGCAAAAAGCTTCAAATGCTTCATCTCCGTCGGCACAATGCACAACATCATGGCCGCAGGATTTTAGGAGATTGGAAAGGTCTTCTCCTAAAGAAAGGTCGTCTTCGACCAGTAGTATTTTCAGAAAATGGAAGTCCATCAGGTTCTTAAACAAGAAAGACTGGGGCAGGGTTTAAAATGCCCGGTCTTTTTAATCAAAGTATCTTCTTTTTGGGAATGGTGGCAATAAAGTCTTTCAGATAAAAAGGTTCGAAATAGGCCACATCTTCAAATTGATTTTTGTTCCAGGCTTTGTTGGCCAGTTCTGCCATGTTGCGGGCAAGCGGGCCTTCATCCTCCGGGAAAACAGCGTTGGGATGGGACAGCGCTTCGCGGCATTTTTCTGCCCCATTGCCAAAAAAGAAGATCTTCCGCTCGCTGAGGATATCCCGGTAGCTTTCCTGGTCAATAATATCTGCCGAAGTATCAGTCTGTTGTTGCATCCGACCATCGAACATGGCAGCATAAACCTCCATTCTGCGTGCATCGATCATAGGGCAATACCAACTGTTCTCTTCTGCTTCTCCGTTGGCTTTATCCTGAATTACCGGCCAGGCAAGTACGGATAATGAAGGGATAGCAATTAACCGCTTCCCGAGTGCGAAGCAGATTCCTTTCGCTGTTGAAACGCCGATTCGCAGGCCGGTGTAAGAACCCGGGCCGCTGCTGACTGCTACTGCATCGATATCACTCATTTCTATCGACACGGATGAGTCTTTAAAAAGGTCCTCTGTTAAAACAGTCAGTCGATTGGCGTGAGAATTGCCTTCATTCTCCTGCCGGGCGGCCACCACTTCCCCATCACAGGTGAGTGCTACAGAGCAAATTGTGGTGGAAGTTTCAATACATAGAATATACGCCATCTGGATTTTTTTTGGCAAAAGTAGCGAAACCATCTATACCATAAAAAGAAAAGAGGATTCTGTTTTGTTTTTTATTAGGTCGGGAATTGGTGTTAATAATGGCTGCTTGCAGACTAAACATTTTTCAGCTAAGCAAAAGGGCGTTGTGGGTGGTTACCCCTAAATTTTGGGGCACATTGTTTTTATGACAAAATTTACCGGTCCCCCCAGGTGGCAAACTTGAATAATTCCGGGACTTTAGCCCGCGGTAAGCTGGGTAAATGAATTGGTCCCTGAATGGGGCCAACTATTAATGTTTTGGCTGTTACAAAAATCTGTCATTACGAGTGTTGGTCCGAAGCAATCTCTAATGACAAAAACGCTGCTTTAAGTTATTGGAAGTAAAGTTGTAATATATTAAAAGTGTGTTTTTTATATTGTTTTGTTGTTTTGCAAAACAGGCTTGACTTTGCGGCTTGAAAATGGCGGACCGACTTCCGCTCAGTCGCTTTGTTTGGAAGGAATGTGCCACACGTGTTTTCTTCTGTTTGTGATACATTAAGAGCTCAGAGCTAACAGCCAGCCTGCCGTCTCTCATTTGCCTGATGTGGTTTTATTTTTTCTTGTTATCCTGATGTGGTTCAATGAAAATAGAAAGTGATTCCAACTGCCAGGCTCCAAACGTCCATCATGGTCACATATTCGGTGCGAATGGCCTCCAAAAGGTAGGCGTCCAGCGCGGAAAACTCAAAGTAGAGGCCCAGGCCGGTGAGGTGTTTATCTTTTATTGGCTGATGCCATTCGCCGCCCCAAAAGGGTGCCACATGTACTTTGTTCTGAAAGTAGTAGCTTTCCGGATAATGCGGAGGCAGCCGGCGAAAAGTATTGTTGGTATTTCCCCAGTTGATCAGCAAACCGGCTTTGGGCCAGAAATGATCGAACCAGGGTTTTTGCGTGAGGAAAAAGCTGTTTTTTAGGGAAATGGTATGTACGGTGACATCGCTGCCGCCCAAAACATCATTTAGCAAACCATAGGACAGCGTAGCTTCGTATTTTTCCCACAAACGATATCCGGCTCCTATTGATATATAACCAACACTCCCGGCGTATTGAATTTTGGCGTGTTCCGGAAAGAACCAACGTGGACGGTAACTGACTGTGTCTCCGGAAATCACCGTATAGCGGGGCCGATATATACGATCAATAAAATCAGCTCTTGGATGGGTGCCTTTGGAGTGAAACTGAGCATTTACACTGTCGGTCCAGATGAATATCAGAATTAGTATGATGAAACGAATCAACCGCATATTATACCCTTCTTTAAAATGATTGTCTATCTACCAGAAAGGTGTCCTGCTGTACTTCCAGGATTATAATTTCGCGATCGGTTGCATCCCCCGAGACCAAAAACGGCACTTCACATTCTGCACGGTTGCCATAAAAAAAACTGTGTGTATGTCCGTGAATTGATAAAGTTGTTTTTTGATCCTCCAGTATTCGGTAAAACAGAAAACTGTTCCCTATGCTAAAAGGGTCGCTCCAGGGAGGGATGTGAGAAATCAGGAACAAATGTGTTATCGTTTCGTCCGCTTCAAGAGCGCTGTGAAGCCATTCAAAATCCGGGTCTTCCATGTTTTTCTCAAGGATGATGTCATCAAAAAAAACAAACCGACAGTTGTTGTAATCGAAAGTGAAATTCAACGGTCCAAACATATTTTCAAAAACCAGGTTTCCGTTTGAAAGAAAATCGTGATTGCCGATAATAGTTGCCATAGGATGGCGGAGCGAGGAAGTAATTTCATTAAACCATACAAATTCCCGATGGATACCACTCAAAGTAATGTCCCCGGTATGAATGACAAAATCAATGCTGTCGATCTTGTTTAACGCAGATATTTGGTCTTCGAAATCATCATAATAAGTGTGGCTGTCGCCGATAATGGCAATACGAAATGGTTGGAAGGATTCACTGCTTTTGTTCTCAAAATTGGCAATGACTTTAGGATTTAGGTTTTGTGGTAAATCACCCGTTCCTGTTTGATAGGGACTGTATTCAATTAGGTTATCGCAACCGGCAAGAAAAAGTATAATAGTCCCCAATGCAAATATTGTTTCGTTCCTGCTCATATTTACAATTGTGTTTTGAGCAAAAGAACAGAGTTTTAGGTTTATTCTCAACCGGATATCGATGTACTATCAAAAACAAGGAGTGAAAAGACGAAACCGGCAGTTAAAGTGACATGCGATTAATGGGTGATTGGTAAACGGAAGAAGAAGCTGGCGCCATGGCCTGCCTCGGACTCTACCCAGATTTCACCATTCATAAGCTCTACCAGGCTTTTACAAATGGAGAGCCCCAGTCCGGTTCCTCCTTTGTTTTTGGCACCTACTTTTAATACCTGGCCAAAACGCTCGAATATTATCTTGTGGTGTTTCCCGGCAATTCCCACTCCGTCGTCATGCACAAAAAAGCGTATGTGTTCACCTTCGTTTTCAAAGCCGAAAGCAATATGGCCCCCCGGAGAAGTGAATTTGAAAGCATTGCTGATAAGATTGTTGAAGATTTGAGTGATTTTTCCGCCGTCAACGGTTCCCATGGTTTGTTCTTCAGGGATTTGAGTGGTTAGTTCTACCGATTTTTCTATGGCTTCTATCTCAAAGAATTTGGACAGGTCAGAAACCAGCCGGTTGAGGTTGACCCGGTCGGGCATAAACTGCACCTGGCCGGTTTCCAACTGTGAAACTTCCAGAACATCGTTGATAATGGCCAATAGCTGCTGCCCGCTTTTAACAATTACATCAATGCTTTTTTCCTGTTCTTCAGCGGAGATATCTTTGCTGCGCAAGAGCTCTGAAAAGCCCAGGATTCCATTCATGGGGGTGCGAATCTCATGACTCATATTGGCCAGAAAAGCCGATTTTAGCCGGTCGCTTTTTTCGGCCTGTTCTTTGGCTTCGATCAGATCCTGCTCCACCTGGCGGGCATGGGTGACATCGCGCACAATGGTCATTATGCGATCGTCGTCCACAAAGACCATTCGTGATTCAAAAACACCAAATTCTGAGCCTTCTCTCATTTCATATTCGTATGTTTCAATGCCTTTGTGGGTGACTACTGAAGCAATTTTTTCGTGTGTCAGACGGGCAATCTCCTCCGACATAAAATCATCAATCTTATGGTCGAGAAATACGTCGGGAGCCACAAACAGGTTGTTCCCACTATCAGCATGATAATCTTTAATGATTCCATTCCGGTCGAATACAAATATCAGGTCGGGGATCACCGCAAGCAGTCCTGTTATGCGGGCCTGGTTGTGTTGTGCTTCTTCTACAGCTTCTTTCAGGCTGAAAATTAGTTCTTTCTCCTGTGTTACATTGGTAAATGTACCTATGGCTTTTTCGGGAGCACCCTCCTTAAAAATCATGATTCCACTGGCCCGGTAATATTTAATCTGACCGTTTTTTAGTTTTACTTTAAATTCATCATTCCATTCTTCTTTTAAAGGGAAGCGCGTCTTCCAAAACTGTTCGACTCTTGCGCGATCATCCGGATGTATCAGTTTTACAAAACTGGAAAAGGTTCGGGGCGGAACTTCTGCGGAGCCAATATATCCTGAATTACCGAACCAGCTCATTTTATCGGTTTGTGGGTCCCACTCAAAGATGATATCGTTGGCATGGGTGGCTACAATCCGAAAACGCTCCTCGCTCTCGCGAAGCATCTCTTCAGCCTTTTTGCGAGCTGTGATATCCCGGCCCAATATGACAATTCCTTTTCGGCCTCCGTCGGGGCTGAAAACCGGTGTTTTAATTACATCCAGCCTTCGTTCGTCTCCGTTGGGAAGAGGGATAATTTCTTCAATGACCAAAGGTTCTCTGCTTTCCCATGCTATCTGGTCAGATTTGTCGCAATTCTCAAAGACTTCCGACAGTTCGGGAACCAGTTTTTTTAGGTGATCCTCATCTTTAAACAGGAAATCTTTTCCTTTAAGTCTGAAAAGTTCCTGAATAGAGTCATTTGCTTCCATCCACCGGCCTTCCCCATCTTTGAAACAGATGATGTCAGGGGTTGCGTTTATCAGTGCTTTTAATCTGTCTTTACTCTCTTTTAGTTCCTTTAGTGTGTTGATTCTATCGGTGTTGTCCTGTACGACCCCGATTACCCCTGTTGTTTCATTGGCCTGATTCAGGATGGGTGCTGTTTTAAGAATAATATTGAATTCCATGCCATTGATACTGGAAACATACGGGCCTTCATAATTCCCTTCTTCTCCTGACAATGGCTTTAGAATAGCAGGAAGTATTGAGCGGTCGTTGATTTGTTTGAGATCAAAATTGAGAAGTTTGGACGCAGGAGCCCTCAGAATGCTTATAAATCGGTCGTTGAAAGCTGAAATTTTGAGCGATGTATTGTAAAAAAACACACCTACAGGTGAGAAGTCAAAAAGTAATCTGAAACGGTCAGAATCGATTTCGTCTGTTGTATTCGTTTCGAAAAAGTAATTTTCAAATTGTTGTTCAATGCTGCGGCGGGTCTGGTCCATTAACAGGGTTTGAGATGGATTCCAGTAG
>NZ_JADQBH010000180.1 GCF_016278715.1 Marinilabilia sp.
GTTCAAGATTTATATTGCCACTGTTTCCATCACATTTCTGATGCTGTTTCAGGCTACCGCGCAAAATCCCATGGGGCTTTATTTCATGGAAACCATTCCTCAGGCGTCACAGATCAACCCTGCCATGCAACCCCGGGCCAACGGCTTTTTTGCACTGCCTTCGACCAGCCTGATGTTTCGGAGCGATGTGGCATTCAACGATGCTTTTCAGGAAGTGGGTAATGAATGGGTAACACCACTGAGCGCCCGGTTTAACTACGATGATCTCTATAAAACCACCGGCAAAGCAGCCGGGATCAACAATTTTGAAGCCGTGGATTTGCTGGGGATTGGTTTTCGCTCGGGCCGGGATTATTTTACATTTACCATGTCCGTAAAAAACGTCATGCAGGCAGGTATCCCGTCCGATCTCTTTAAGATTGCAGAGTTGGGTTTCCCCGACGGAGAAAGCTTCGATTTCTCCAACATGCGCATCAAAGAAGCGGCCTATCATGAGTTGGCTTTTGGTTACAGCAGGCAATGGAACGAAAAATTCACTTTTGGAGCAAAGCTGAAGCCCCTGTTTGGGATTGTGGGCGGAGTTACCGATATCAACCGGTTTGAAATGAATACCAGTCGGCAGCAATGGGATGTGCATGTGGATGGAACGGTTTATTCTTCAGCTCCCATTGAGGTGGAGGAAAGTAACGTTCCGGGTGATTTCCCGGAATCGATAGACGGGAAGGATCTGGAAGACGATGAGGTTTCCGATTACTTTTCCTCTTTGAATAACGGCGGCCTGGCTTTCGATTTCGGAGCTGTTTACCAACATACGGAAGACTGGACGTTTTCGGCTGCACTGACCAATCTGGGTTGGGTGAAATTTAAAAATGACCTTAACACCCTTTCTTTCAACGGGACTTACACATTCAACGGAATCAGTGTGGAAGGCTCGGAGGACGAAGACATCGAAAAGGCTTTTGAAGACATTGGCGACTCCCTGAAAACGGTGATCGATTACGGGGTGGCACATGACAAATTCAGCATTCCCCTTACGCCCTCCTGGTATATGGGGGCATCCTACAAGATGAGTCCTGCCGTTTCGTTCGGGTTGTTGTCGCGCAGTGTTTTCCAGAAGCACAATTTTAGTCAGGAATTTAATCTGTCTGCCAATCTTCAGCCATATAGTTTTTTAGCGTTCAACCTAAATTACAGTAAACGCATCAAAGGTGGAAACGGGTTGGGAACAGCGGTTACTTTCTTTGCCGGCCCTATTCAGCTATTTATGGCTGCCGACTACATTCCCATGCGCTATGCTGAGGTAACCTTCGACGACGGGGATTCTTTTCCTATGTTCCATCGCCAGAAAGATCTGAGTTTTCGTTTCGGCCTCAACCTGATTTTTGGCCGTCACGGGTACCGCGATGAGCCGATGCTGAGTGTGAATTAGGGCTTTTGCAAATTTGAATATTCAATGAAGAGGAGATGGTGCTGAGGTGCGACCTCCTCTCTTTGTTTTCGGGGGGGCACAGAAAAATGTTATCTTTGGTTTGGAGAACGTTTATACTCTAAAATTCAGTCTGTTGAATAGAATTAAGGTGATTTGTGCGATTATTTCTTTTGGCTCCAGAGTGCTTGTTGTTCAACGAGGGGAGGGCATGAGCATGCCTTTAAAATGGGAGTTTCCGGGGGGCAAGGTTGAAAAAGGCGAGTCGGAGGAGGCCTGTGTTAAACGGGAAATAAAGGAAGAATTGGATATTGAAATCAAGTTGTTGAAACGCCTAACTCCTGTTCGGCACAGCTACCCGCATGTTTCTATTGAACTAATACCTTTTCAGGCTGATTTCTATCGGGGTGAAGTAAATCTTTTGGAACATAAGCAGTATTTGTTGCTCGACAAACAACAATTGGGGGATTTGGACTGGGCAGATGCTGATGTGCCCATTGTTAATGAATACATGGAATTATGAAGGAAGGAATATACGAAGAATTGGTAAGAGAGCTTGTTTTCCGGCAGAAACAGGAAGTTGATAGAACCAGTTTTTACCAATATTCCCTGGAAATAATTTATTTGCAGAATAAATTTGAAATAGAGCATACATGACTAAAATGCGGATTTTTTTTACAGGAGGATCAGGAAAAGCAGGGAAACACGTGATTCCTTACCTGCTTGAGCAAGGGCACCGGGTGATGAACGTGGATCTGGAACCTTTGGATTACCCGGGGGTGGATAATCTGATAGCAGATATTACGGATTCCGGACAAATGTTTAATGCCATGAGTTCGTATGCAGGATTAGGTGAGTTGGAACCTGGTAACGGGGTGCCAAAATTTGATGCTGTAGTACATTTTGCTGCGGTACCCCGGATTTTAATTAAGCCGGACAACGAAACTTTCCGGGTCAATACCATTGGTACCTATAATGTAATTGAAGCTGCTGTAAAGCTTGGCATTAACAAGATTATCATTGCTTCGTCAGAGACTACCTACGGAATCTGTTTTTCGGATGGCAAAACGGATCCTCACGTGCTGCCTCTGGAGGAGGACTATGATGTGGACCCCATGGATAGTTACGGAATTTCGAAGGTTGTAAATGAGAAAACAGCCCGCGGTTTCCAGCGACGGTCAGGCTTTGATATTTATGCCCTGCGTATCGGAAATGTGATTGAACCTCACGAATACACTGAGCTCTTTCCGTATTATTTTAAAAATCCTGAGGTGCGCCGCAGAAATGCGTTTTGTTATATTGATGCGCGTGACCTGGGACAGATAGTGGATTTATGTTTGAAAAAAGATGGCCTGGGCTATCAGATTTTCAATGCCGGAAATGACCACAATGGAGCAGTCCTTCCCAACAAGGAGTTGTTAGAGAGATTCTTTCCGGGTGTTCCACTTACCCGCGAACTGGAAGAGCATGAAGCATTGTTTTCCAATCGAAAAATCCGTGAAGTTCTGGGGTTCAAAGAACAACACAACTGGAGGAATTACCTGGAATGGGATTGATTTTGAGAAGCCGAGAGGTAATTATACCGGAAAGTTGTGCTTCATGCCAAGGAAAAAAGTCCATGCTTTCAGTGAAAAAATTTTGAATATAAGAACCTTGATTTAATGTAACGAATTCGTTACTTTTGTAGTATGAGAGAAGTTGAAA
>NZ_JADQBH010000264.1 GCF_016278715.1 Marinilabilia sp.
GAGAGATGTATTTCTTTAGGGGCTATCTTCTCTATCTCCTGTTGCAGCAATACGGGCCAGTGGCTATACCTCCCGATGGGTTGGTAGACGTCAACGACGAAGCAGGAAAGCTGATGGTCGAACGCAACACTTACGACGATTGCGTGGATTATATCATCGAAAATATGGAAGAAGCATGTAAATACCTGCCTGCCAACAGGGAATCAGCATCCGATATTTTTCGCCCCACCTCCGGTGTAGCTTTGGCTGTGATGTCACGGGTTTTGCTGGTTGCAGCCAGTCCACAATACAACGGCAACACAGCCTACACCAACTGGGTCCGTAGCGACGGAACTCCCTTTATTACCCAGACCAGCGAAAACAGCAAATGGGGAAAAGCAGCCGTAGCATCCAGACGACTCATCGAAACAGGACTTTACAGGCTGTATACCTACCCCCGAGAGTCAGGAGCTGAAGAGCTCCCCTCCAATGTGCCGGACGCCCCTTTTCCCAACGGAGCAGGAAATATAGACCCTTATAGGTCCTGTAAATACCCCTTCATCGGGGAAGTAATGCCAACCAGCAATCCGGAACTCATCTGGGGCACACAGGTTGCCCCCACGGGTGGGGATTCACCCCTCTGGAATTCTTCTCCGGCATCGTTGGGAGGTGGCTGCGGGCTAAACATTACTCAACCCCTGGTGGATGCCTTCAGAATGAAGGACGGAAGTGATATCAACGATTCAGGTAACGAATATCCCTATCCCGGTGAAGACCAGAAATACCTTCCGGTAGCTTCGTCCAAAAGCATGGGGGGATTTACCGTATATACCTCCAATACTGCCAGAATGTATGAAAACAGGGAAGCCCGTTTTTACACAACCATTGGCTTTTCACACTCCTTCTGGCCAGGTACCAACTATTCCGGTTCCGAAGCTGTCACCAATTACGAAGTTACTTATTATTCGGATGGAACAGCGGCTCCCACAGTCAATTATCCCGACGACTATAACCATACGGGCTACACTTGCATCAAGTACAACCATCCCACCGACAACCTGAAAGGCAGCCAAAAAAGCAAAGTATTCCCCATATTCCGCTATGCCGAAATTCTGCTCAACTATGCCGAAGCTCTCAACGAGCTCGACGGCTCATATACCGATGAAGCAACAGGAATTACGGTAACCCGGAATATGGAAGAGATAAAAAGTGCTTTTAATCAGGTAAGATTCCGCGCCGGTCTTCCCGGACTCTCCCCTGCCGAACTGGCCAGCCGGGAATCCCTCAGAGAGGCCATCAAACGCGAACGACAAGTGGAGTTTGCCTGCGAAGGTCGCCGCTATCATGATCTGCGCCGGTGGATGGATGCCCCTGATGCTTACAACGCCCCTGTGGTGGGAATGAATGTAAGAGCCAAAAGCTCTGAAAGGGAAAAATATTATACCCGTACTACCCTTAACAGCAACCTCACCCAACGCTCCTGGTCGTTTAAGATGTATTTCTGGCCCATCCCCAAAAGTGCTCTCGACAAGAACTCCAGACTGGTGCAAAATCCCGGATGGTGAGCGGAAGGGAGATATAGCTCTTGGCTCGTAGCTCGTAGCTCGTAGCTGGGAGGTTGAGGCTGAGGTTGAGGGGTAGTAAAATCCCGGATGGTGAGCGGAAGGGAAAAATAGCTCTTGGCTCGTAGCTCGTAGCTGGGAGGCTGAGGCTGAGGCTGAGAGTTCGTAGCTGTTAGCTCATGGCTGTTAGCTGTTGGTTTGTTAGCTCAGTGACCCTCTGTGTCTCCTCTGTGAAACTCTGTGTAACAAAAAAACCAAAACAAGAAACTCAAAACACAATACGCAATGAAAAAAGCAAAACTATTTTTATACATGGTGCCTGCCCTTATAGCAGGTTGCAGTCAGGAAAATCCTCTTAGCGAGGAACAGTACTACAAACAAGTATATCTTGTTGGAGCCGACGAAACTACCAACATGGGAATGTCGGTAGTTGAGATCCCCTACAATGATGCTGAAGAGCAGGAAACCTTTATTTCCGTAGCCACCGGAGGCAGTTTAAACATCGACCACGATTTCTCAGTAACGGTTGATGAGGCCGGCTTCAACTCCATTGCCGACTACAACTTCAAATACCTGAAAGACGATGACGTGCAGTATCAGCATCTGGAAGAGGCGTTTTACCGCATTCCCCATAATGAAATAACCCTGAAAGCCGGCGAGGTGTACGCCAGGATGCCTCTGTATCTGAAATCATCGGAGCTACACTGCGACTCGCTATATGCCCTTACCTTCAAAATCAGCGAAGTCTCCGATCCGGACGATCTCTCCATCAGACAGACAGATACGGTGCTGATACAGTCTTATATCTTCGTCAATGAATACTCCGACACCTACCAGATGGAAGGTTATTACTACCGATGGGCTGAGGGGCAGGCCGTAGGCGACTCCACCTCCGTTACGGCCACCCGATCTTTTAAGGCCGTAAATGCCAACACAGTGCGCCTATTCCATCTGGCCTATACCGAATCGCAGGATAACATCGGCCCCTACGGCCTCACCCTGAAGGTAAACGACGACAACTCGCTGACCATAAAATCCTGGGACCAACTGGAAATAACAGACGGAGGCGGCTACTGGTGGCCACAAACAGGCATCTTTAACGTGTGGTACAACTATGAGGTGGATGGCACCACCTTTCAGTTTGCAGGCTCTTTTGTGCAGAGCGATTTATAAACAGTCATGATAGTGGTCAATTCCAACAATCATGAGGTCTCACTCAACGCAGAAGACTATAAAGAAAGATCTCAATTCGCATCATCAGCAGTGAATGTGTTGACACACAAAAAGATTAATGACCTGAAAAACATTGCTATTCCACCCAATGAAACAGCGGTTTTTGAATTAAAATAACAAAAAATGGTATAGGGGCTCTCCTTTATGAGGTGGCCCCTTCTTTTTTCATACACGCTTGTGAGTTTGTGGCCCTTCCCCAACCCTTCCCCGGTGGGAGGAGAAAAAACGTTGGGCAAATAACCCCCTTTTTCTATATATTCCTTATTTTATTCAGCCCCATCGCGAAGCTCCCCCCTCTACCTGCCTTTTCAGGGCGAAAAAATTGCCTGGAACTTCTTTACCCGGGAT
>NZ_JADQBH010000267.1 GCF_016278715.1 Marinilabilia sp.
AGTATTTCCAGGTCTTTATGTTTCGGGAATGGCAGCCAATGGAACCAGCGGAAGTTACCGCATGGGCCCCATCTTCGGTGGGATGCTGCTTTCGGGCCAAAAAGTAGCCGGAATAATATCTGAAAAACTGGCACAGGAAGCATTGGTAGAATCGGTCTAAAAACAGGGATATGTCAGATAAAGATTCAACCAACCAACATATTGGCCTTTACATCATTATCACTCAGCCTCAGCTTCCCTATACCACCATTGCAGAAAAATGTGTAAAAAACAACATCAAAATGATGCAATTACGGGAAAAACATCTCTCTGACCGTGCGTTACTCAAAATAGCACGCAACCTGAGAGCTGTAACGCGGGGCACCCACACCAATCTGGTAATCAATGACCGACCGGACATTGCCATGTTGTGTGAAGCCGATTATCTGCACCTTGGGCAAGACGACATCCGGATGGAAGACGCCCGAAAAGTTGTAGGTGAGATGAAGATTGGTCTGTCCACTCACTCTCGAGAGCAGGCAAGGGAAGCACTAAAACAAAACCCTGCATACATCGGTTTTGGGCCGGTTTTTCCCACCAATGCCAAAGTCAGGCCCGATACCCCGGTGGGAACCCAACTCCTAAAAGAAGTTTTGGAGATGGCCGATGTGCCCGTGATTGCCATTGGCGGCATTTTCCCTGAAAACCTCAATGAGGTGCTCAGTGCCGGAGCACAAAATATTGCCATGGTCCGTCATTTAATGCAAACCCGGGATTTTGACCTGCGGGTTCAGGAAATCCAAAAGTGGATAAAAAGGGAAATCTTTTAACCGGAAACCAATAACTCTTTATCAGTTTTTAATCAGATAATTTTAAACGAATGAAAACACAACTTCAATACGCACGAAACGGAGAAATAACCCCTGAAATGAGGTCAGTGGCTGCTGTCGAAAATGTTGAACCGGAATGGCTCCGGAAGGAAATTGCTGACGGTAGGGTCGTAATTCCCAAAAACATCCATCACCATTTCGAAGCCCGGGCCATTGGTGGCGGACTCTCCACTAAAGTCAATGCCAATCTGGGAACCTCCGAAAAGCACTGCAATCTCAGGGAAGAACTTGATAAAATGGAGATTGCCATCCAATACGGAGCTGATGCCATCATGGATCTTTCAACAGGCGGAGATCTTCGAAAAATACTGCAGGAAATCCTGAAAGTCTCCTCTGTGATGGTCGGAACCGTACCCATTTACAGTGTGGCAACCCGTCTGCTCGCAGAAGGAAAAGCCGTGGCCCAACTGGATCCTGAGGAACTCTTCAAAGAAATAGAATTCCAGGCTGAAGCAGGCGTGGATTTCATGACGCTTCATTGTGGTGTCACCCGTTCCAGCCTATCATTTTTGCAAAACGATGAACGGGTTTGCGGCATCGTTAGCCGTGGAGGTGCAATTCTAAAACGCTGGATGGTCGAAAACAATGCCGAAAACCCCCTGTATGAACAATACGACAGAATTCTCGACATCTGTGAAAAGCATGATGTTACCATTAGTCTGGGTGATGGCCTGCGACCCGGAGCGGGCGCTGATGCCACCGACAGGGGACAAATAGCTGAATTGCTGATTTTAGGGGAATTGGTGGATCGTGCCCGAAATAGAGGCGTTCAGGTAATGGTGGAAGGCCCGGGACACATGCCTTTCGACCAGATCGAAACAAATATGAGGCTGATGAAACGAATCTGCCACGAGGCTCCCTTCTATGTTTTGGGGCCCTTGACAACTGATTCGGCTCCCGGTTACGACCACATCGTGGGGGCTATTGGTGGAACTGTTGCCGCCATACATGGTGCCGATTTTCTCTGTTATGTAACCCCTGCCGAACATCTTTGCCTGCCCAATTCCGAAGACGTTAGAAACGGGGTTATTGCCAGTAAAATAGCAGCCCACAGCGCCGATTTGGTCAACAAAGTGAATGGTGCCAGTGAAAGGGATTTCACCATGTCGAAAGCACGTCGCGACCTTGATTGGGAAACCATGTACCAACAGGCCCTCGATCCCGAAATGGCACGAAAACGCAAACAGGAATCGGAAAGCCATGACGAAGATCACTGCACAATGTGTGGAAATTTATGTGCAGTCAAAAATGATAAAGAATCCGCAACAATCGGTTGTTTATAAAAGGTCGGCTCATGTCAGATATGGGTGCCTTTTTTTAAATTCTTTTCATCTATAAAAGAGATTGCTAACAATCGCTAAAGCATACGACACCTTCAGCGTCGGTATTTTATATTTCGGGAATGCTATAAATATAAGAGCCCTTCAGGCTCTGTTTCCCTCAAGTATAAAGAAATGACCCTGAAGGCTGTGTTTCCCTCAAATATAAAGACATGACCCTGAAGGAGGTCAGATATTTATAGGTTTGATATTTACATGAGAATGGACCCCCAGGGTGGGTCGTACCAGTTAGATAAATTTGTTTGTTTTTCTCATGGGTTTATCCATTATGGTCTTTTGTAAGGGAATGCTATAAACATAAGAACCCTGAAGGCTCTGATTCCCTCAAGTATAAAGACATGACCCTGAAGGAGGTCAGATAATTATAGGTTTGATATTTACATGAGAATGGACCCCCAGGGTGGGTCGTACCAGTTAGATAAATTTGTTTGTTTTTCTCATGGGTTTATCCATTATGATCTTTTGTAAGAAAATGCTATAAACATAAGAACCCTGAAGGCTCTGTTTCCCTCAAATATAAAGACATGACCCTGAAGGGGCCAACTATAAATGATTTAATTTTTTGTTTGTCGAAAAAATCGGTCGTTGAAAATTCCGACCATTCGGAAAAGCAATCTCTTTTATTTAATCGAACATGTATGTATCAATACTCAGTTATCCCGAATCTTCGGAATAACAAACAACTGATAATTAATCCATTACAAAACCAAAAAAATCACAACTAACTCATAATAAAAACTTTGCGTCATTTCGTCTCTGCATTTGGGCTTTTTTTGACGGACTATTGATGTAAAAAAAATCAATATCCCTGTCCTGCCAATATTTTGGTTATTTTTGCGTTCAAAAGCATTAGGTGACCACCCGGAAATATGAAAATAAAGCAATTACTAATATTTTTTCTAAT
>NZ_JADQBH010000163.1 GCF_016278715.1 Marinilabilia sp.
CGCCGACCTGTATTTTATGCGATATACCGGCGATCAGGAAATATTCCTCAACGGTCTGGTTATAAACACCCGGCGTATTTATCTTTTTCCCAATGGTAGTTTTATTCGTGTACCCAAGGGAAAACCTATCTATTTTACCGATGTGGTAGGTCATTTCCTGACCGATGCCGATTCTCCACGAATTACGTATGAAGTTAAAGATGTGGAGTTTCAGTTTAAATCGGGAGATATAGGCCTGCGAAACATACAGCTTGCCGAAGAACAAGGAAAGCTAATTGGTGTTATGGGGGCCAGCGGTGCTGGTAAAACAACCCTTCTGAACGTTCTTTCGGGCATCGAAACGCCTACCAAAGGTCAGGTGCTGATCAACGGATACGATCTTCATCATGATAAAGATGCGCTGGAAGGAGTGATTGGGGTGATTCCTCAGGATGATCTCTTGATTGAGGAACTTACTGTCTTTGAGAATCTTTACTACAATGCCAAACTTTGTTTTAAGGATAAAGAAGAGGAGGAGATAAATCAACTGGTTGATGAAACGCTTAAAAGTTTAGGCCTTTACGAGCGTCGCTTGCTGAAAGTTGGTTCGCCTCTTAACAAAATGATTAGTGGTGGTCAGCGAAAGCGGTTGAATATTGCCCTGGAACTCATCCGGGAGCCCGGCGTTTTGTTTGTTGACGAGCCCACCTCCGGGTTGTCTTCCAGAGACTCTGAAAATGTGATGAACCTCCTTCGGGAATTGTCTCTTAAAGGCAAACTAATTTTTGTGGTTATACATCAGCCATCGTCCGACATCTATAAGATGTTCGATAAGATGTATATTCTCGATACCGGCGGATATCCTGTTTATTACGGAAATCCCAGTGAGTCTCTGATTTATTTCAAAAGACTTGATGCCCAGATTAACAGTGATGTCGGAGAGTGTCCCACCTGTGGAAACCTCAACCCCGAATTGATTTTTAATATCATCGACTCCAATGTGATTGATGAATATGGAAATTATACTGATAAACGAAAAGTCTCTCCGGAGAAGTGGCATGAGCATTATCAGGAAAAAATCACCATTCCTACTGTCAACCCTGTTAAAGATGCACCGCCTAAGAGTTTGAATATTCCTTCGTGGTTCAGTCAGTTTAAGATTTATACCCTTAGAGACTTCTTTTCCAAGGTTAGTAACACACAATACATTTCGCTCAACTTGCTGGAAGCCCCGTTTCTGGGTTTCATTCTGGCTTACCTTGTCAGATACATTGCAGATCCCACCTCCAGTGTTTATATTTTCAGAGAAAATGAAAATATCCCTCCCTATATCTTTATGGGGATTGTGGTGGCCCTTTTCTTTGGGTTGATTATCAGTGCTGAAGAAATTTTCAAAGATGCCAAAATTCTTAAGCGGGAAGCCTTTCTAAATTTGAGTCGCTCCAGTTATCTGGTATCCAAAATATTGATACTTTTCACTATTTCTGCCATACAGATGGTGTTGTTTGTAGGAGTTGCCAACACTGTGCTGGGCATTAAGGATATGTATTTTGAATTTTGGCTGGCGCTATTCTCAGTTTCTGCTTTTGCCAATATTCTGGGGTTGATAATTTCTGCCTCCTTCAATTCAATCATTACCATTTACATTCTTATTCCACTGCTGATGATACCCCAGATGGTTCTAGGGGGTGCCATGTTTACATTCGACAAACTAAACAAGGACTTTACCAGTCCTGATGTGGTTCCGGCCATTGCCGAGTTTATGCCGTCACGATGGGTTTATGAAGGGTTGATTGTTCATCAATATAAGCACAATAATTTCAAGAAGAATATTTTTGAGGTAGAGAGGAGAGAGAGCGCTGCCGATTTTAAACAGGTTTATTATATCCCCGAATTGCGTGACATTACTTCCGAGACGGTAAGGTATGCTGAGGGAGATTCTAATATTACCCGAAAAGAGTATGTCAGCAATGTGGAGTTGCTTGCCAATGAAGTTTCATTGGAAATGAAACGGGTTCCCGAATTTGACTTTTCGCACCCGGAGCAAATTACCCCTGAGCAATTTTCAGCTGAAACGGGGGCCGAAATCAATAAATACCTGGATAAACTGCTGAACTATTATCAGAATGAATTTTACCAGGCCAATACCGTGAAGGAAGAGTTTTTAACATCTAACATAGCTAAGAGCAGAGAAAAGTTTGAGCGGATCAAGAACGATTATTTTAATGAAAGTATTAACGACGTGGTTCGTAAGGTTTTCGATAAGAATAAGATTTTAAGAGAAGACAACCACCTTATTCAGATGGTTGATCCAATTTATCAAAAACCCGAACCTCAGGGGGCTCTTGATTTCAGAACCCATTTTTTTGCACCATCCAAGCATTTTATGGGGCATTATTTTGAAACCTTATGGTTCAATATTGCTATTGTTTGGGTGATTACTGCCCTCTTGTATGTAGTTCTTTATTTTGATTTGTTGAAAAAAGGACTGACTTTTGTGGGCAATATTAATTGGAAAAGAAAGAAAAGTAAGTAACTTTTTTATTATCATTGCAGTATAAGAACATTATTTAAGAAAATAGGAAAAAATAAATTTATAAGTTATGATTAGGAATCTGATTTTTGCTCTGTTAATATTGACCGGTGCCGGCTTTTTGTCATCATGTGCCGGAAATTCAGAAAATAAAAATGCCGAACAGGAAGATGAACTTGCATTGCCTGATTCTTTAACCGGAGAAGCCCCTTTGAAGCTTTCTGAAGAAATTATTGGAGATGTAATTCAGAACATTTCATCACCTGTTGAGATGGCCAATCTCATAAAGTCTACCGGAGTTGACTTTTCTCAGCAAATTCTTAATAATCCTGAGAATATATCCAATTACAGCACCAGTTTCAAAAGAGCGCTCAATCTTGGGGTTTTTAGTGCCGGTTTGGGGTATATCAATTCTTATGACAAAAGTAATATTGTAGTTTCCTATTTGCTGGCGGTGAAGAACCTGGCAGATGGTATCAGAGTTGGACAATTTTTCGACTTTGAGTCTTTAAAAAGAATGGCTTCCAACTCAAGTAATCTGGATTCGCTTATGCAGATGTCCGTATCCAGTTTTAACCAAATGGATTCCTATCTACGCCAGCAAAATCGAAGCAATGTTAGTGCTCTGGTTATTACCGGCGCTTGGGTAGAGGGCCTTTATATTGCCTCCAGTGTTATTGAAAAGACAAACGATGAGGAGTTGATTAATCGTCTGGGAGAACAAAAAGAGATTGTTGACATCCTGTATATTATTCTTCAGAACTATGAGCAAAACAGTAGCTTTAAAATGTTGATAGATCATTTGTCCGAGCTCAAAACCTTATACAAAGAGGTGAAAATAACTAAGGAAGTTGGTGAGCCTAAGACAATTGAGCAGGACGGTATGCTTATTATTGTTCAGGCAGAGGCAAGTCATGTGGAAATTTCGCCCGAAACGCTTGGCACAATAATTGAGAAAATAAAAGAAATTCGTGCTGATGTTGTTGAATAATTGAGTATTAGAGACAATTATCCTTTTGGTGTTTAATGCAGTACGATTAAAATTTTGAACGATGAGAAAATTAATATTTACACTTCTTCTTTTGGTGGGCGTCGGATTTTCTGGTGCCTATGCTCAATGCAACCACGAGGCTCTTTTAAAGGATGCGCTCACTCAGATGGGAGACGGACAATATATCAAGGACTTTATTGTTGATCTTAAAAATGAGAAAAACGGTGGGGAAAGCGGAACGGTGAAATATTCTGTTATCCTGAACAGCCGGAGCCAATATAAATTTAATGTTGTCAACGGAGCAGGGAATTCCGAAAAAGTTCACATGCAACTTTATGATGGCGATAAGCTATTGGTGAGTAATAAAGCTCAAGGGAAGATGTATAGTGCTTTTGGCTTTGTTTGTCGCTCCACGAAAGTTTACAGTCTGGTTTTTTCATTTCCGGAGGGAAGTGAGGGATGTGCAAGAGCTGTACTTTCTTTACAGAGGCAATTTGCTGCCGGTGAAGGTGGATTCTGATTCTGTCAATTGAAAACAAATCAAGAATTATATTTAAAGTTCTCTTCGTGAGGGCTTTGTATTGAGAAAAACACCATCATTATTTAGGTTGATGGTGTTTTTTTTGTGAACAGATGCAACCTTTTTATAAATACTGCGTCTTTTACATAGAATTTGGTTAACCCATTATTTATAAACCCTGTAAAACCATTTAATATGTCTTTTAAAAAGTATTATTCGTTTGACTTACCTCAACGCATCTTGTTGGCGCAGGTTATTTTTGTTTTTACACTTCTCTTTCTGATTGTCTTTTAGTCGGTTTTCTGTAATTAACGTAATAGATTATTTACGAATGATTTAGCCGTTCGGAAAAGCAGTTTGTTTAATTAAAAAACATTCTTCACCCCATTAAAGTTTGTTCTGAATTCTGATGGGGTGCAGTTTTGTTTTCTCTTGAAAGTTCTGTTGAAATTGGAAATGTTATTGAAACCGCATTCGTAACAGATCTCTGAAATGCTTTTGCTGGTTTCAATCAGCATTCTTGTAGCGTATCCCAGTCTGATTTCATTCACAAAATCCACAAATGATTTTCCTGTTCGTTGCTTTATTAAGCGGCTGAAAGAGACAATAGACATGTTCAGGAGCTTGGCGGCATCTTCGAGCATTATTCTTTTATTGTAATTCTCCCGCACGAAATTGTAAATCTTTTCAATCCGGTCACTGTTAAAAAAGTCACTGGTTTTTTGAAATGAAATATTGGTTAGCAGTCGTTGGTCTCTGGAAATTGCTAAATCATATAATAGAGACTGAAACTCCAGGTAGGAATCAAAACCCCGTTTTTTGCTGATTTGCATTAACCTTTTTCCGGCCATTTCTGTGGTTTGCTCCGAAAACAGAATGCCTCTGTTGGCATTGTGGAGCATTTCACGTATGGGTTTTAAGATATTTTTTTGCAGTAGGTGCTCCTGAAAAAGGTCACGGGGAAATTGCACTGTAATTTCGTGATGCATTTCCTCTCCGGTGTTTTTATAATTCTCCCAACCGTGGTAAAGATTGGGGCCTACCATTACCAACTCCTTATCGCCTGTCTCTCCCAGGTGATCCCCCACAACTCTCCTTGCACCCTTCGCTTTAGCAATGAAATTGATTTCATATTCCGGATGAAAATGTATCGGAAAGGTGAACAGGTCACGCTTTCTGTCAAATACCAGGAAGCAATCATCTTCCTGTAACGGGGTAATCTCCCTGTGGATTTTGTTTCTCATGGTATGGTTTGAATTTTATCTTAGCTATTTAGGCTTACTCCTAACCCGGACAAACCAGAACCAAACAGGCAATGGTGTAGCCCTCTTGCGAAAGACTATTGGAAAACATTCTGATGAGTTGAGGTCAACTCTTTGATTATATAAACTTTGCGTTATAGGGGCTCTGCGTTTTTGCTTTATATAACGGACTATTTTTGTTATGGATTATTGTTAAAACCTATTTTATGGCAAATATAACAATTGTGAAATAATAGTACTATAATAACTTTTTGTTTTTTGGATGTGAATATTATTCTTCCAGATAGATTGTTAGATTGAAATTTAATCTGGTTGTAATGTTTTTTTCATTTAATTGTAGTTTATAATACTTTTGTTTTGATGGATTAGTACAATTTAATTGTTGTCTTTTAATTGCAGTTTTTTAACTATATACGCAACCTGGCAAGCCGGAACCAAACAAGGTTTTTAAATATGAGAGGCTTTGTAAATATTTACTTCCACAGCCCTTCTCTGACTCCCCTGAAGGGGAGTAATAACAACGCGTAATTCAAATAAATCTGATAAGTTCGAATGATGCAATAACAATAGGATACGCCCGATGGAGCTCCCTTAAAAGCTTCCAGGTGAGCGTTCGACCGAGCTTACTCCGAAATCTCAGCCGAACTGTGTTTGTGAAAGCGCACAGGAGGATGAAAATAATTAGTTTTCTTACCAAATGTTAAAAAACAAATAAAACCAATAAAAAGTCTTTGATAAAAGAAACAAATGTTTTACGTTTGTAGCTAGATAGAACAGAACAGCAAAGAGAATGTGTTCTTTTTCTGATTAAGTTATTGAGAGTCAATCTTTAAAGGCGATAGTGATTGGTGTTTGTAGCTTAATGATATTTAAAATGTTTTAATATTGTCTTGCTTTTTGTTTGTGAGAATGGTAATATTAATGTTTTTAAACGTTAAAAAAAGTCAAAAGATAACGATGAAAAAAACATTGTTTTTTAATTTTTAATTTAACTCTATGGCTATGAAAAAAAGAGTATTGTTTTTAATTTTTGGGTTATGTCTAAGCATTGCCACATTTGCTCAGGTGCAGGTGAGTGGTAGTGTCTCAGACAGTCAGGGCGAACCTGTTCCGGGAGTTACAGTTCTGGAAAAAGGAACGCAAAATGGTGTGATTACCGATATTGACGGTAATTACAATTTAACAGTTCCAGGAGCGGAAACCGTTCTGGTTTTTTCTTTTGTGGGTATGGAAACCCAGGAAGTTGTTGTTGGTAATCAATCAACCATTGATGTTGTGATGTCCGAAACCTTCACCGATCTTGATGAGGTTGTTGTAGTAGGTTATGGTGTTCAGAAAAAGAAACTGACCACCGGGGCGAATCTTAATGTTTCTGGTGATGATTTGCAAAAGCAAAATACCACTTCAGCTCTCGAAGCAATCCAGAGTCAGGCTGCCGGGGTAAACATTACCCAAAGTTCAGGTATGCCGGGTGAAGGGTTCAAAGTGAACATTCGTGGTCTTGGTACTATTGGAGAGTCTAAGCCTCTTTATGTTATTGACGGTGTTGCCGGAGGAGATATCAATAATCTAAACCCTGCCGACATTGAGTCTATTGATGTATTGAAGGATGCTGCTTCCGCTGCTATTTATGGTTCTCGGGCTGCCAATGGTGTGATTTTGGTTACCACTAAGCAAGGAAGAAAAGGTAAAATGGAAGTTACCTATGATGGATATTATGGTGTTCAGGACATTGAGAATACACCAAACCTTTTGAATGCACAGCAGTTCATGGATATCTATAATGAAGAGAGTGTTCTTTCCGGAAAAGGGGAGAGGGATTTTGCTTCTGATATTCCCGAATTGTATCAAAGAATTCAAAGTGGTGAATGGAATGGAACCAACTGGTTTCAAGAAGCATATAATAAAAATGCACCGATCCAGAACCATGCCATCAATATTACAGGAGGTTCAGATCAGTCTGTTTTCTCGATGGGCTTTTCTTATTCAGCGCAAGAAGGTGTTATTGGTAAACCTGTTGAGCCGAACTATGAAAGATACACTGCGCGCTTAAATAGTGATCACGTAATATATGAAAACAATGGTTTGGACATCATCAAAGTAGGGCAAACCTTTAATTATAGCTACAGTGAAAGATCAGGTGTTGCTATTGGGGGAATGTATTACAATGATGTACGCAATTTGTTGTCAGGTAATCCATTGGTTCCTCTTTATAATGATGAAGGTGAATACTTCGCTTTAGATGATGTAGAAGCTTCGGGCTTGGCTGACATTTCAACAAGGCTTTATAACCCTATTGGTGTAATGCATCTGAATAGGGGAATGAACGAAACTTTAAATTACAATATCAATAGTAATGCTTATTTGGAAATTCAGCCTATTAAGGACTTGATTCTTAGAAGTAGTTATGGTTATAGGATGAATGCGAATGGTTATCGTTCTTACCAGCCTGAGTATTTTATGGCAGGAGATTCCTATTCAACTCCGGGACGTATTACTCAGAGTGGAGGTAATAGTTATGGTTGGACTTTTGAGAATACTTTAAATTATACCATTGAATCGGGTTTAAGTACCTTTGATGTTCTTGCCGGTCAATCTGTTGAAAAGTGGGGTTATGGTTCAAATATGACAGCTACTAATGCTAACCCTACATTCATCGGGTTTAAGTATGCATATCTTGACAATACCGACGGGTTAACAACTGGAGTAACAAATACAGGAGGGGCCCCAAATGACAGAGGTCAGTTGGCCTCTTTCTTTGGACGGGTGAATTATGACTTTGATGAGAAGTATCTTTTAACAGTTGTTATGAGGGCTGACGGTTCTTCTAATTTTGCAGAAGGCAATCGCTGGGGATATTTCCCATCAGTATCTGCCGGTTGGGTTATGACAGAAGAAGGTTTCATGGAGAACAATGACGCCATTGATTTTCTTAAGTTCAGGGCAAGTTGGGGACAGAACGGAAATGCCGCTATTGACCCATTCCAGGACCTTGCACTTATTGGTTTTGATGCCGAAAATAATTACCGTTTTGGTAATGATAGAAACCAAGTTCAGCTTGGTGGCTATCCTGCCATATTGCCTAATCCTGATGCCTCATGGGAAACATCTGAACAGTTGGATCTTGGTGTAGATGTTTATTTCCTGAGGTCACGTCTTCAGTTGGCATTTGATTATTACAACAAAGAGACCAAAGACTGGTTGGTTCGTAAACCTCAACCGGATATTTATGGTGCACAAGCTCCCTATTACAATGGAGGTGATATCGTAAACAAAGGTTTTGAATTATCTCTGCGTTGGAACGATCGTGTTGGTGACTTGAGTTATGGTGCACAGTTTAATATTTCCAAGAATGACAATGAAGTTACCAGACTGGGTAATGCTTCTGGTTTTATTCAAAGTGGAGGCTCTATTATTTCTCAAGGAACCGATCCTGTATGGCGTGTTGAAACCGGATTCCCCGTTGCGTATTTTTATGGATATAAAACAGCCGGAATTTTCCAGAACGAACAACAGATTAGTGATTGGACAGATGGATTTTTACAGTCTGATCCGGAACCAGGAGATGTTATTTTTGTTGACACCAATGGTGATGGTGCAGTAACACCTGATGATAAAACAATGATTGGTGATCCTCATCCTGATATCAGAATTGGATTTGGAGTTAATCTTGAATACAAAGGTTTTGACTTCGCAGTATCCGGTAAAGGGGCTTTCGGTCATGAAATTTTACGTTCATACCGTTCATTTGGCGATAATGAGTTTCATAACTATACCACGGATATTTTGGATCGCTGGCACGGTGAAGGGACTTCTAATTCCCTTCCACGCTTAACAGCCGGTAATGGTACTAACAGGATTAATATATCTGATATTTATATCCACGATGGTGATTTTATTAAAATCCAAAATGTTACGATTGGTTACGACTTTAAAAAATTGTTGCCAGACATGCCTTTAGGACAAGCTCGTTTATATGTGGCAGGACGTAATCTGTTTACATTTACCGATTATACAGGAATGGATCCTGAAGTTGGTTATGGTACTGATGACGCTGATGGAAATGCCCAGACCTTTGTTTCGGGTATCGACCTTGGATTTTATCCAGCGCCACGTACCTATATGGTCGGTCTTAATCTGAAATTTTAAAACCACTAATTTGAAAGCATTATGAAAAGAATATTATATTTAATTATTGGAGCTGTACTGCTTATGGGATGTGAGGACTTTCTGGAAACAGAACCTCTTACTCAGAAAACATCAGTGAATTTTCCGCAGACAGCAGATGACGCCAAGCAGATGATGGCCGGTATCTATACCACCATGAACAATGTTCAGCAATTTGCAGATAGAAGTTTTTTTATGGTTTGTGAAATTGCCAGTGATGACAAGCTTGGTGGGGGTGGTATGAATGATATTGCTGCTCAGGCTTACGAGACCTTTCAGTTTTCTGATAATGAGATGTTGAGTAACTTCTGGAAAGTAACTTATATGGGTATCCATAGGGCTAACTTCGCCATAGAGAACATGGAGTTGCTTTCTGATGAGATCGTTAGTCCGGCCTTAAAAGATCAATATAAAGGTGAAGCATTATTCCTGAGAGCCTATTTTTATTCCAGGTTGAATACGCTGTTTAATGAAGTGCCTTTAAAAACAACCACCGAACCTGTTAATTTGGGTGGAGCTTCAGCAGATGAGATTTATGGTCAAATAGCTGCCGATTTGAAGAGTGCTATTGAATTGCTGCCGAATGTGCCTTATTCTGAAACCGAAATGGGAAGAGTTACCAAGTGGGCTGCTGAAGCTTTAATGGGTAGAATTTTCCTTTTCTATACCGGCTTCTATAACAAGGATGCCATTACATTGCCTGATGGTGGTAGTGTTACCAAGGCAAATGTAATCGCCTGGCTTGAAGATGCTGATGTTAATAGCGGTCACATGTTGGTGGGGGATTTTCATGAATTGTGGCCTTATACTAATTCATTGACCATTGATACTTATGATTATATCCAGAATTACATGGCTGAAACAGGTAAAGACTTAACTTATGCCAGTGATAATGGTGCGCGAAATCCCGAAACTGTCTTTGCTCTTCAATTCAACAACTTTGTTGGATGGGATACCAGAAGGGGATACTCTAATACTTACGAATTGTTCTTTGCTTTACGTGGTTTACAGAATCTTGAAAACACTTACCCCTTTGCAGGCGGTTGGGGACAAGGAAACTCTGTTACTGAATCATTGGTTGAGCAATGGCAGGCAGATGAGCCAAACGATCCAAGACTTTGGGCCTCAATAATTGATATTAACAAAGAGGTGATGGATGCAATTCCTAACGTGGATTATCCAGAAAAAAGCGATGATCCCTATGTTCAAACGCGTTATAAAAGAGGTCAGTGGGACTTTGTAATGGAAAGTAACTACTGGGGTAAAAAGTATAACGGAGTAACTGCCAGAAATGATGAAGGAAAACTTATGAATGACTATGGTGTTATCATGTATGGTATGAACGATAACAATCAGCTTAGTCATACGGATGATTTGATATTTATTCGTTATGCTGATATTTTGCTTATGTTAGCAGAATTGAAAGAAGATGTATCATACATTAACAGAGTTAGAGATCGTGCAGATTTGCCCGCATTAGGTGGATATACCCTTGAAGCTCTTCAGAAAGAACGTCGTTATGAATTTGCTTGTGAAGGATTAAGGTGGAATGATATGCGTCGTTGGGGTGCTCAATATGCAAAGGACAATCTGGAAGATCAAGTTGGTGTTGCAATATTTAACTTTGGACAACCAGCTACTCATAAAGCACTGCATCCTGATGGATATAGTGCCCGTTATGATGCTACAAAAGGATTTTTTCCAATACCTCAAAGCCAGATTGACATTTCAGAAGGTCTGCTAAACCAGACTGAAGGATATAGCCAGGATGGATTGGGTCTTTATCCTGGTTGGAGTAACTAATTTTAAGATTTACATTTTTAAAGAGGAAAGGCTGTCTCGCAAGAGGCAGCCTTTTTTTGTGGCTGCAAAAAATTATATTTGATTGAGATTTATATTAAATGTCTCCACTTTTGAAAGAAAAGTCTCTTTTTAAAATCTCTATACCGACTTTCAGAGATAATGCCATAAAAGACACAAGGTTTCCAAATTTTGAATTGAGTTTTGTGATGTGTTGCCATTATTTTGGGACATTTTTAAGTTATGAGATATTGCAATCAAGCTAAATTCTGTTTCGCCTTTTGGTAACGCTCTTTGAGCAATCTGCTCAAACTTGGTATTAAACTTTATTTATCATTTATCCGCGGGGACAGCTTCCCGTTCTATAGGTCTTATGCTTCTATCCTTCTGTTTCCCTTTGCTCTTTGGTAATTTCTTCGAAGTGGATAAATCTGGCAGTTTTCATGCTCATAAATATGAACTTTTGAGATGTAGGCTGAATAGGATTTCCGGGATTAACCCCCAATGCATTTTCTGCTTCATAGGACAATCCAGAAAATTCTTGAGAGCATTGAAATATTGGTTTGATGGTAAAAATGAATTAATTTTCCCTTTTGCTCTTTGTGAAAGTAGTTGTATTTAATGTACGTTTGAAGACCTTGATTTTCAAAGCATTCATAGTTTTTTCCACTTCCATAAACTGAATTGGCAACAATTTCTTTAGATTGCTTATTTTGCTGTTGTTCACACTGCTGAAGATGGGGGTTGAGATTTGAGATTGCTGTATTGCCTGGTTTTTGGTGTAATGAAAAGTTAGCTATTATCTGATTTTCCGTACTTATTTGCAGATTGTAAGCTGGCTTTAAGTGGCAATTTTTCATGTAATTCTCTTTTCATGCATATGAATGTCGCATATTTATCGGTCTTAGAATAGCTACTTCGATTTTCCAGCGTTTCTAATTGTTGTCCATGCTTTTGGAGTCTTGGAAGATGTTCTTTATTCAGCTACTGAAGTTGCTCATATTCTTTTTTATTGAATTATTCCAGGCGTTGGTTAAGTTTGTCTATTTTTGTTTTCATTTTTTAAGATTAATCTTTTGATCTAATACTGGATTTAAATGTCCAGGCTGGTCAGGCTTTTGCATTAGTCCCCTTAGACTTTTTTTCTTTGTTTAGCCTGAACAAAAGAGAAACGTTGTCAGGTTCCCAATTTCTGGTGTTACCTTATTATTGCTCGTAGGACGGTTGAATCTTACCGTGACCTTTTTAGTTTATTTCCATTCTTAATACCATGTAATCAGCTTGTAATTCATGGGAATTCAAATAAAACTATTTGAATGGTTTGGTAAATCCCAACACGAAAAGTGAATAAATGTAAAAAAATGAACAATGATCGAATGAATAGTATTAGGAGAGAATTAGTGGTTAAGATACATTTGTAAAAAAATTATAGAGTAGTATATACACTTATAGGAGGCTATTATTTTTAGAGGGAATAGGCCAATTAATTTTTATTAAGTGTGTTTATTACAGGCCAAATGAGTGGCTGATTATCAATTTCTCCAAGGAAAAACTAAGTGTTTTTTGCATGTTTAATATTAAAAAAAATGTTTAAAAGAGTCTGTCTTTTGTAAAGCTAAATTTTAACTCTATTGTTATGAAAAAAAGAGTGTTGTTTTTATTTCTTGGCTTGTGTTTTAGCATTGCCTCATTTGCTCAGGTGCAGGTGAATGGTAATGTTGTTGATTCACAAGGTGAATCTGTTCCTGGTGTTACGGTTCTGGAGCAGGGGACACAAAATGGTGTAATTACCGACGTTGATGGTAATTTCAATCTTACAGTGACCGGGGAGGAATCTGTCCTGGTCTTTTCATTTGTGGGTATGGAAACTCAGCAGGTTACTGTTGGCAGCCAGACTCGTATTGACGTGGTTATGCAGGATACCTTTACCGACCTGGATGAAGTTGTTGTTGTTGGGTATGGTGTTCAAAAGAAAGCACTAACTACAGGGGCCAACTTGAATGTTTCCGGTGAGGATATTCAAAAGATGAATACTGTAAGTCCTTTGCAGGCTATGCAGAGTCAGAGTCCCGGTGTTAATATTACTCAGTCGTCCGGAATGCCGGGAGAGGGGTATAAAGTAAATGTGCGGGGCCTTGGAACTGTGGGTAACTCCGAACCGCTTTATGTCATTGATGGGGTTACCGGTGGAGATATCAATGCCTTAAATCCGGCAGATATTGAATCTATTGACGTGCTTAAGGATGCTGCTTCTGCTGCTATTTATGGGTCACGTGCTGCCAATGGTGTGATTTTGGTTACCACCAGGCAGGGAAAAGCCGGAAAAGTTCAGGTTAGTTATGATGGATATTTTGGAGTGCAAAATGTGTACAAAATGCCTGCGCTATTGGATGCAAGGCAGTATATGACCATGATGGATGAAACCCGTTTTAATGACGGGAAAGATGGCTACGAATGGGCCAGCTTTGTGCCGGATTATGAAGCAATTATGGCTGGTGAGTCTAATGGTACCAACTGGCTTGAAGAGATTAGGGAAAAGGATGCTCCAACTCAGAACCATGCGCTGAACATTACTGGAGGAAATGATAAATCTACCTATTCATTTGGGTTCTCTTATACCTCACAAGATGGTATTCTAGGGAAACCGGTGAATCCTAATTATGAAAGAACCACAGCCCGTGTAAATTCGGACCATGTACTATATCGCGTGAATGATATGGATGTTGTACGTTTTGGAGAAAACCTGAACTACAGTTACAGTACCCGTAATGGTATTCAAATTGGAAACATTTATGCCAATGATATTCACTCGATGTTGGTGGCTTCGCCTCTAATGCCTGTTTATAATGAAGAGGGAGAATATTTTGATGCAGATGATAAAAGCGCAACAGGTTTAGTCAACTATGATTCACAGAACAGTAACCCCATTGCTTTAATGGAATATCGCAGTGGTCGTAACTTATCTAAAAATCATAATCTTCAGGGAAACGTATTTTTTGAACTTCAGCCAATGGCTGATCTGAAGTTTAAGACCAGCTTCGGGTATAAGCTCTCCGCCAGTAGTTACAGACGTTATGTTCCAACTTATGAGTTGAGTACTGCAGGAGATGGATATAACCCGGAAAATGATCAGACTCAGCAATCTATGAATCTTGGCTTTCAATGGCAATGGGAAAATACATTAAACTATTCTTTCCTGGCTAATGGGCATTCAATAGACGCTCTTGTTGGCCAGTCGGTTGAGAAGTTTGGTCTGGGAGAAAATATGGATGTAACCAATAGCCGTTCCATTTTTTCAGATTTTGATCATGCCTGGTTGAGCAATACCAAAGGATATACAGCAGGGCTTACCAGTATCAACGGTGAACCATGGGGCGAAGGAGGAATTGCATCTTTCTTTGGTCGTATCAATTATAACTTCAACGAAACTTATATGGCTTCAGTCGTCATGCGAGCCGATGGATCTTCAAATTTTGCTGCAGGCAATCGTTGGGGATATTTCCCTTCTGTTTCGGCAGGATGGGTCATGTCTAATGAACCTTTCATGGACGGAGTAAGTGGTATTCTTAATTTCTTTAAACTGCGTGGTAGCTGGGGACAAAACGGAAACTGTAACATCGATAATTTTCAGTATATCGCTACAGTAGGTTTCCCTGAAACAGCTAAATACTCTTTTGGGAATACCAAAACTGAGCAAAGCCAGGGTGGATATCAAAATATCTTACCCAATGAGGATATTACCTGGGAAACATCAGAACAGATTGACCTTGGATTTGATGCCCGATTGTTGAATTCAAAACTTGGGGTAGCGTTTGACTGGTATGTGAAAACTACAAAAGACTGGTTGGTTGTTGCCCCTGCATTGGCTTCTTATGGTACAGAGCCTCCATTCATTAATGGGGGTGATGTAGAAAACAAGGGAATTGAGTTGGCTTTGAACTGGAACGATCGTGCTGGAGATTTGGCCTATAGCGTTGGTCTGAACGGAGCATACAATAAAAATGAAGTAACCCGGATTGCCAATAGTGAAGGAATTATCCATGGTGAACCTCATGTGTTAAGCCAGGGGACCACAGAGATGTATCGTGCCGAAGTGGGTAAGCCAATCGGTTATTTTTGGGGATACAAATCTGAGGGAATATATCAGAACCAGGCACAAATTGAAACAAGACGTGCTGAAGGCCTTGGTGTGATGGAAGGAGCACAGCCTGGTGATGTTATCTTTGCCGACACAGATAAGAACGGAGTCATTGATGAAAAGGATAAAACCGAGATTGGTAATCCTCATCCTGATTTTACAGCCGGTCTTAATCTAAGCTTGTCTTATAAAGGGTTTGATTTCGGCTTGACTGCAAATGGAGCTTTTGGTCAGCAAATTGCCAAGTCTTATCGTTCATTTGCTGATAGCGAGCGACAAAATTATACTACCGAAATTTTTGGCCGTTGGTACGGAGAAGGAACTTCTAACAAGTGGCCCCGTCTTACACCTGGAACACATACCAATTGGCAATATATTTCAGATAATTATATCGAAGATGGCGATTACCTGAAAATCAGCAATGTCACCCTCGGATATGACATCAAAAAATTGTTTGTTAACTTACCGTTGCAGCAGGCCAGATTCTACGTTTCCGCACAAAATCTCTACACATTCACGAATTATTCGGGAATGGATCCGGAGGTTGGATACGGATATGACGGTGGATCAGGTGATCAGGGTAATTGGTCTTCCGGTATTGATCTTGGGTTCTATCCTGCCCCAAGAACCTATTTGGTTGGATTAAATCTTAAATTTTAATTAGGAGAAGAATATGAAAAGAATAATATATTTTGCAGTAGCTCTTCTGGTATTTACCAGCTGTGAAGATTTTCTTGACACAGAGAATCTTACTGAGAAAAACACCTCTAATTTTCCCACCAACGTGGAAGATGTGGAGCAGGCAGTAATTGGAATCTATAATACCCTCAATACTGCTGTGGCTGATCCTCAATGCACTTATTTTTATGCTGCCGAACTTGCTTCAGATGACCGCTTTGGAGGTGGTGGGGATAATGACAAATTGATGCAGGCATGGGATAAAATTATGAACCAGGGTACCGATGCCTCCCGTCCCTTTTGGAAAGCCCGCTATCAGGGTATTTTCAGAGCCAACAGTGTTATTCTCTCAATAGATAAAATGGGACTGGAAGGAGAAGATGTTAATCAATTAAAAGGGGAAGCACATTTTTTGCGTGGTTTTTTCTATCACGAATTGGCTGAAATGTATGGAGAGGTTCCCATGCCTTTAAATTCTGATGAAGCGGAAAATCTTCCCAATGCTCCTGCTGATTCACTGTATGCCCAGATAGGTTATGATCTGGTATCGGCCATTTCACTTATGAAAGATGAGCCCTACAACCAAACAGTTGCCGGTCATGCTACAAAGTGGGCTGCAGAGGCACTGTTGGCCCGTGTTTATCTGTTTTATACCGGTTATTACAATATGGATGGGCTGACTTTAGCTGATGGAAGTTCGCTGACGAAAACCGATGTTGTTGGTTATTTGGAAGATTGTATTGCCAATAGTGGACATGGCCTGGTTGGAGATTTTAGAAATCTTTGGGCTTATACTAATGAATTTACTTTGTCTGATTTTGATAAAATGTCTGGCGAAACAGGAGTCAATGGGAATGCCCTGGATTGGGCTGGAGATGGCAATAAGGAGTCCGTTTTTGCCATTAAATTTTCCAACTTTGCAGACTGGAGTACAACCATTGGTTATTCAAACCAGTACCTCCTTCATTTTGGTATTCGTGGTGGTCAACCTTATGGAAATACTTTC
This sequence comes from Marinilabilia sp., assembly GCF_016278715.1. Lineage (GTDB taxonomy): Bacteria > Bacteroidota > Bacteroidia > Bacteroidales > Marinilabiliaceae > Marinilabilia. The sequence continues at coordinate 17,075 of NZ_JADQBH010000163.1, forward strand.
CCACTTGGCCAAGGATGGGGTGCAGGCCCTGTAAACCCAACTCTTTGGGAAGACTGGGAAGATGCAGAACCCAGCGACTTAAGACGTGAAGCTTCTATTATGCCCGTTGCTGATTTGCCGGATTACTCATTTGGAGGTTGGACAATGATGGAAGAAACCGATTACTGGCAAATGAAGTGTGTACACATTAGTGCTGAAACAGGCGAAGTTGACGGAGAGGGTAATCCTACTTATTATTCATCTTTTTCTGTTCCGATGTTTGGTGCAACTGATAACTTTCAGTTAGATGGTGTAAATGACTTGATGCTGATTCGATTTGCGGATGTATTGTTAATGCACTCTGAGTTAACCGAAACAGCTGATAAGATGAATGAGGTTCGTGCCAGAGCCGGGCTGGGTCCTGTTAGCTATTCACTGGATGCGTTGAAGCGTGAACGGAGGTTTGAGCTTGCTTTTGAAGGAAGACGCTATGCTGATATACGTCGTTGGGGAGATGCTCCAGAATTATTAGAAGCCCAATTGGGGGTGAAAGTATATGAAAGTGGAACCCCAACTGTTATGAAATCTTTTGGAGGAGGTTACAGAGCCCGATATGAAGCAACTGGAGGATTTTTCCCTATTCCAGAGTCTGAAATTGCCTTATCGGAAGGTGTATTGTCGCAAACTCCGGGTTACGGAACTGCTTCTAGTAACTATACGGGTTGGTAAAACTTTAAAAACAGAATCTCATGAAAAGAATAATTTTATATATTACCCTCATTGCTGCTGTTTTTGCAGCTTGCGATCCTATCGAAGATCGTGATTCGTTATCGGGTGTTGTCAGCATGGAGAATCTTCAGCTGTCAGCCGAACCGATAGTGGTTGATGGCAGGAACTCAAATGAAGTTATTGTAGAAAACAATTCTCCTCTTCTTTCGAGGTGGATCTCTGATCGTTCTCAGGTTGAATCTTCCTATGCAACTGTTGTCTTCGATAATGTCGGGACTAAAGATGTTCAATTTGTCGGATTGAATGGAAACGGATCAAAAGTGGAAGACAATCTTTCAGTTCAGATTGATACAATGACTAACCTTCTTGCGAATGTTCAAACCCGCCTTGGGATTATGTACAATGAAGATGGGTCACCTGATAAAACTTCCAAACCCTATTTTTGGGGAAATGCCAATTATGTGGAGGGTGTTGATTACAATATAGATGTAGTTCAGGAAGTTGCGGAAGACGGGACACCCGGCAATAAGCTCACTTTGAGTTGTGATGCACCTTACCTTTGTGATTGGACTTTTGGCGACGCAAAAGGCAACAAAAACCGGTTGGAACTCTTTGTTACCTCTCTTGGTACTTATATGCTTTCTCTGGACCTGACCAAAGCAGACGGTTCTGTTATAGAGGATGCTTATACACAAGAAATCAATGTGGAAGAACTGACCACGGTTCCAGATGAATACATTAACCTTTTTGGTGATTTCCTTGCCAATCCGGATGTGTCTAAAAGCTGGAGGTGGTCTCGTAGTGGTGTAGTATGGGCCAATGGTCCTTATCATGGATTTACAGACCCGGGTGCAGGCTGGTGGCAGAATAGCTATGAGAATATGATTGAAAGACAGGATGGAATCATGACTTTCAAATATTCAGATTTGAGTTTGACTAAAGAGGTTTACGAAGGAAGTGATACCAGTATTGACCCGGTAGGTATCCATACCGGATCTGTAGAGTTGGATTTAGGATCTAAGGTTGATGGCTACTCTGTGGGAACCATTAAGCTGGATGGTGTCAGTATCCTTTATGGAGTGAATGTAAATGGCGGAAATGCGGTGTTTACTGAATTGGCACTTGTTTCAGTAACCGAGAATACGCTTATTCTTGGTGGTGACAATGGTACAGGTGAGACCTGGCTTTATAAATTTGAAGCGGTCAATTAATACAATAGTCCGTTAAAAAAAGCTTAAATGCAGAGACGTAGCGATGCAACAATTTCATTATGAGTAAGTCGCGGTCCGTTTGTCATGTTTTGTAATGGATTAATTATTAACTGTTTGTAAAAGCTTAACGGAGTATTGTTGATAGTAATGATTAATTAATAGTGCTTAAGGGCGGACAATTTCTGTTCGCCCTTTTGTATTTTTCCTAAAAGAAGCTACAATGCTTTTAGGAACGTCCGAGGGCTAAAAACTACTATCTTTGATGCAAATTAAAGATTTAAATCGATGACTTTTTTGGATCTTGTAGCACAGGTAATTTCCTTTTATGAAAATTTGGTTATTGCTTAGTTATTAAAAGAGAATAGCGATGATTAAACTTTGGTCTTTATTTCCGATCGTTTTTTGACCAACCATTAATGACGGAGTTATTCTTATTTCGATGAACCATGAGATGCTCAAAAATATTGTTTTTATATTGTTTTGATAGTTTTTTGGCTATGTCAGTAAATGGAATCCTCATTACTGACTAAATACTACTGAATCAATTACTTTTATGTACAAAAAAATATCAATATCCGACTTAAGTTCCTTGCTTCTGGGGACTTTAATTTTTCTGTTTTTTGTTCTTTTTTATTCTTTCCATTTACACTATCAGGAGCAATACCAGCTATTTCTTTTCACTTTTGATTACTTTTTTCAAAGGGTGATGCAGCCTGGTGGTTTTAGTAATTATCTGGGATCTTTTTTTACTCAATTTTATTTTTATCCCTGGTTGGGTAGTTTAATTATTGCAGTGATGCTGGTCCTTCTTCAAAGGATATTGTTTGCAACAGCCCAAAATCTTAGGGCCGAAAAGAATATGTTTGTGCTTTCATTCTTTCCGGGTTTAATGTATTGGGGGCTTTTATGTGACGAAAACTATTTACTCGGAGGATTGGTGTCTATTTTATTAATTAGCCTCACTAATTATTTATATACTTTTAGTAAGTCCGGGCTTGTAAAGATGCTATTTATTTTCTTTGGGATTCCGTTGCTTTATCTGGTTTCAGGAGGCAGTGTTATCTTTTTCTTTCTATTTGTTTTCATAATGGAAATAAAAGAAAAGAACCGTTCCTGGAAATTTCTTTTCTTGTTTTACTTTTTGGGAATTTCATTGATTGTGGTAATCCCGTTTTTATTGAAAAACATTTTGGGAATGTTCCCACCTGTTCGCACTTTTGTTGGTGTCGATTATTTTCGTTACCCGATTAATTTTCCATTGGTTGTGGGGGCTATCGGCTTTCTTCTTGTTTTGATGCCTTTTTTATCGACATTTCTTTCAAATCGGGGATTTAGTCAAAAGAGAACGGTCGTTTTTGTGCAAATTTTTACTCTCTTCCTCTTTGGAGGCTGGTTTATGAATAAGTCCGTTGATTTCAAAAGAGAGGAAATTATGGAATATGATTTTTATGTGAGGATGCGGAAATGGGAAGAAATTATCCAAAAAGCAGAAGCGAAAGCACCTCAAAGTCCTCTTTCTGTAACTTGTTTAAATCTGGCTTTGGGGAAGGAGGGGCTTCTGGGAGACAGGATGTTCGAATTTTATCAAAACGGGGTAGATGGCCTGATCCCTGACTTTACTAAAGATTTTACCATCCCGATGGTAGCAGGAGAAGTTTATTATCATCTGGGCTTCATCAATACAGCGCAGCGGTTTTCATTTGAGGCAATGGAGGCTTTGCCTGATTATCAGAAAAGTGTCAGGACTATTAAACGGCTTGCCGAGACAAGTTTGATTAACGGGAATTATGTGCTTTCAAGAAAATATCTGAAAATACTTCAACATACATTTTATTACCGAAAATGGGCTATTTATTTTGAAAGGGCGTTAAATTCAGAAGAGATAATTGACCGACATCCGGAATATGGTCTTTTGAGGCGTGTGAAATTAGATAGAGATTTCTTTTTTAGCGGAGAAGAAAAGGATATGATGCTTGGGATTATGCTTTCAGAAAAGAAAAGCAAGCTGGCGTTTGAATATCTGATGGCGTATTGTTTGTTAAATAAAGATATTCAGCATTTTGTGCAGTATTTTCCTCTTGGGGAATCTTTATCGTACTTTGCAATTCCCCGGCACTATCAGGAGGCATTGATCTATGCCTGGGATGTTTCAAAGAGTAATGTAGTGAAAGAAATTCCTTATAACATCAATAATCAAATCAAATCTTCCCTGAATGCGTACAAGCGGATTTATACATCTCAATCTGATCCACAAAATCTATTGCGCGATGATTTTGCTGATACTTATTGGTATTATTTTCATTTTAGGAATTAAAAATTGATTGTTATGAAGGGTTTGGTTTTTTCAATTATCAGTTTCCTGATGCTTTTGAATGGAGCATGTCAAGGTGAGAAAACGGTGGTTCAGGAAAAGGATGAATATCCGCATATTTTTCCTGATTATGTGGGTGTAACGATTCCACTAGGTATTGCACCTCTTAACTTTCGAATCGAACTGGATTCTGTTTTTCGTTCGGAATTGAATATACAAAATAGTAGCGGGCAAAATATAGTTGTTAAGTCAGGTAAAAATATTTCTATCCCGATAGATGAATGGAAGCATCTTCTGAAAACTTCGAAAGGGGATAGTCTTATGTTTCATCTGGATATTAATCGCAAGGGAACGTGGTTTCGTTTTTCCCCTTTTCCTGTTTATGTAAGCCGAGATTCCATAGATTATGGTCTTTCCTATCGTCTGATTGCGCCGGGCTACGAGATTTATAGCAAGATGGGGATTTATCAAAGGTCACTGAATGATTTTGAACAGAATGCGATAGTTGAGAATACTCTTTTTCAGGGTAGTTGTATGAATTGCCATTGTTATAAACAAACGAGTGCTGATAATATGAGTTTGCATATTCGCGGACCGCAGGGAGGAACTGTTCTGTTGAAAGAAGGTAATTTAAACGTGTTGGATACAAAAACGAAAGAAACGCTGTCTAACTGTGTGTATCCTTACTGGCACCCCTCGGGTAATTATATTGCTTATTCGGTTAATAAAACACAACAAACATTTCATGCTGCACATGAAAAAAGGATTGAAGTGTTTGATCATGCTTCCGATATTGTAGTGTATGATATTAAAAATAATGCACTTTTCTCCTGTGATCAATTGCAAAGTGATAATCACATGGAAACATTTCCCGCTTTCTCGCCCGATGGAAAATCATTATTCTTTTGTTCTGCGCAGGTTGACTCTCTTCCCCTTCAAATAGAGAATATTAAATATAGTTTGTTGAGAATAGCTTTCAATCCGGAAACCGGAAAGTTTGGACCTTCGGTGGATACATTATTCAATGCAGCCGGACTGGATAAGACGGTTTCATTTCCACGGCCCTCGTATGATGGTCGATTTATTATGTTTACCAGCTTCGATTATGGAAATTTTTCTATTTGGCATCAGGAGGCTGATTTATGGTTATATGACACTGAGACAGGAGTCAATAGACCGCTTGATGAACTTAATAGCGACCAGACGGAGAGTTATCATTCATGGTCTTCCAATTCACGATGGATTGTGTTTAGCAGTCGTAGGCAAAACGGACTTTATACGATGCCTTTTATCGCGCACATCGATGAGCAGGGCAATCCAGGAAAACCGTTTTTACTTCCACAAGAGGATCCTGATTATTATGATATGACTTTTTATTCATTTAATGTTCCGGAGTTTATTAATGGACCTGTTGATATGGATTTGGATGAACTGGAGAAAACGGTTAATAGTGAGCATATTCAGGTTGTATTCGGAAGAAGTAATGATTGATATGAAGATAGGGTATTAAATTAGTTTGGCTACAAGTTTTTTAATAAATCAGATTTAGTTTGATCATGAGAATTTATAGATTGAACTGGAGTTATACGTTTTAGGTGATTGTTCTATGGGGATGAAAAAAAAATACCAACTTTTTTATTCAAAAAAGTATCAGGGTGTCTTTGACGGATTAAAGGATTGCTTGCTTGAGGTTAAGTCATACGCAAAGGGGATTGGAGGTCTGGTGTTTAAGTTGACTGTGTTTGTCGATATTGAAAATGAAGAGGTGTTTAGACAAAGCGTTGTTGAATTTTCACGGACAATCTCAGATTGTTTTCAAGATGAGGTTCCTTCCTTTAATATTGTTTCTCAAAAGCCTTTTGCTTCCTGCCCTTTAATTATTGAGGCAGGTTTTGTAATTAGAGATGGATTGTTAATTCGTTACAAAATGATTCATGGTTTCCCATACGTCTTAATTGAAGATGAAACCGTTAAAGAGTTGTGGGTTAGCGGAAATGGTGGGAATTGTTGCTCTACAAATATTGAACAGGACTCCATCCGTGCCTTCGAGCAGGTGGTAGAAATACTACACACAGAAGGCATGACTATAGATGATATCATCAGGCAATGGAATTATGTGGGAGAGATTCTTAAAGTTAATGGTTCTGATGGCCGGAACTTGCAGAATTATCAGGTATTTAATGAAGTTCGGGGCCGTTTTTATCGCCAGCATCGCACCAGAAAAGATTTTCCGTCGGCTACGGGGATTGGTGTTAAAACTCCTGGTGTTACCATAGACTTCTTTGCAGTGCAACTGTTGGGTGACTCTGTTGCTACAAGCGCTGTAATCAATCGGAAGCAGCAGAATCCTTATGTTTATGGTCAGGAAGTATTGATTGGTTCAGCTCCTGTGAAGAAAGCTGCCAAGCAACCGCCTCAGTTTGAAAGAGCCAGATTACTGAGGATGCCGGGTAGTGCAACATTATTTTTGTCCGGCACTGCCTCAATCATTGGTCAGGAAACTGTGGGGATTGGCGACGTTGAAGAGCAAACACGCGTTACCATTGCCAATCTTGAAGAGCTGAGTCGATCCGTTGAAGAATCCCAGAAAACTGATGCCTGGAGATATAGTTTACTGAGGGTGTATGTGAAAAACGAAGAAGACTTTTCGCTTGTTGAATCTATTTGTAAAGCTCATTTCCCAGATATTCCGATAAGCTTTGTGCAAGCAGATGTTTGCAGGGACAATCTGCTGGTGGAAATTGAAGGGGAAATGGGTGTAAATAATTGATTTCCCTATAGAGTAGAATTCTTCATGTTGCCCTCCCGGAAGCGTCTGTTTCTTTGTAGCTCACACATCTCTGTTCTATTGTTCTTGAGGAGGTTTTTCATAATGTAAGAGAAATCTCCTAATAATTATTTCATTATATTCCCAGTTACTTTCTTCCATTTTTTTTGTTTGTATTCCAGCGGATCACAAATTAGGTACTACACTAATCATTGAAAATTTCCTTTTCATCATCACATTTCAAACTGTTGCCAAAACAAAAGATTAAAAAGTGTAAAAAAAATTAAACTTTTCACTATGTTTGTCGTCGTATAATTGTCTGGATTACACTAATTGATGAGCTGAGTTCCTTTAAATGTGGGTAATCAGCTGATTTTAGCGTGGTTTGTTAGGCATCAATTGGGTGTTCTTGTTAAGTGTTTGTTGTGCACCTTGTTTTCAGTTTCTAAAAATGTGAGAAAAGTTAAGTGGGGCGAACCCTTGTTTTTATTGATTTTTTGATAAAATAGTATTTCATAAAAGTGAATTTGTTGATTCCTTGAGAATGGGTAATTCTTTGGTAAGTATTTCTTTGGTCTGTTAATAATAAGGGCATTACCTGGTTTTTTGATGGTTTTGCATCAGGCAAAGGAAGGTTGAAAGAAAACAGAATAAGTTTGAAAATTTGTGAAATAATAACAGAAAGTGATAAAAAAGTATTAGAAATGTGAAAAGTGTTGTAATACATTTGTAATGTGAAAAAGTGTAAAAATGCTTTCTGACCAAAAATAGATTTACAGTTAATTTTTAATTTGTTTCTTATGAGAAAAAATCTGCGGTTTTTTTTAGCTATGTTTTTTCTTGCCTTTCAGGTGATAGCCTTTGGGCAGGGAAGAACAGTAACAGGAAACGTTACTGACGAAACCGGGGCACCGCTTCCCGGTGTGTCCGTTGTTATTGAAGGTACCACATCGGGTACCATTACGGATATGGACGGTAACTATAATGTTAACCTTGAGGAAGGACAAAACGTTCTTCAGTTTTCGTTTATTGGATTTGAAAACCAAACAATTGATGTAAGTGACCGCTCGGTGGTTGATTTGCAAATGGAACCCGAGACTCGCTCTATCGATGAAGTGGTGGTGGTGGGTTATGGTAGCATGAAGAAGAGTGATGTTTCCACAGCCAGTGTCTCCGTGTCTGGAGAGGATTTGCAGCAATCGGTTTCTGCCAACCTTGATCAGGCATTGCAGGGACGGGCAGCAGGTGTTACTTCTATTTCCACATCAGGACAACCAGGAGCTTCTGTTTCAGTTCGTATTCGTGGACAGAGTACTTTAAGTGCTGGCTCTGCCGAACCACTTTATGTGATTGATGGCGTGCAAGTACAAAATGTAAGTCAGGGTGGACATGGTGTTGGCCTGGGAGACCGTCTTGGAAATGCACCTGTGAGTACTTTCGGAGGTGGATTGTCAAACATCAACCCTGCCGATATAGAATCTATGGAGATACTGAAGGATGCTTCTGCTACGGCCATTTATGGTTCACGTGGTGCCAATGGAGTCGTTCTGATCACTACTAAAAGGGGGAAAACCGGCGATGCCAGTTTCAATTATAATTTCCAATACGGTATTCAGGAACAGGCAAAAAAGATAGACGTGATGGATCTCCGTCAATTTGCATCCTACAGCAACAATATTGCAGCCGAAACAGAAGGTCGAGAATCCCGCGAAGAACTTCTGGATCCGAGTCTTTTAGGAGCGGGAACCGATTGGCAGGATGCCGTTTTCCGTACCGCCCCAATGCAAAGCCATCAGATAAGTGCTTCCGGAGGAACAGAGAAAAGCAAATATTTTATTTCCGGAAGTTATTTCGATCAGGAAGGTACAGTTATTGGTAGCGGTTATGAGCGTTTTACCGGTCGTGTGAACCTAGATGCTGAATTGAAAGATTGGTGGACAATAGGTACAAACATTACTTTTGCGCAGAGCGAAGATCAACTGGGGCTGAACAACAGTGATGAAGGTATTATTAATGTAGCACTTAAGACTTCACCAGACGTTCCCGTTTATAATGTGGACGGAAGCTGGTCTGGTGATGAACGTGAAGGCTCTCCGGGCAAAATCAATCCCATTGCAAAAGCACTGGATGAAGAAATTCGCCTGGAAAGAACGAATATGACCGCCAATGTTTACAGTGATATCACTTTTATTGACGGGTTAACCCTGAGGTCTGAAGCCTCAATGGATGTTGGTAATACCAATGCATATACCTTCACCCCAACTTATAAGTATGGCAATGTGGCCAATACGCAAAATAGTTCGCGCTGGCAATACAACAAAAACAGATGGTGGGAATTGAAGAATTATCTGACCTACACCCGGTCTTTTGGAAATCACAATGCCAGTCTGATGGCTGGTCAGGAAGTTTCCGAATCTACCTGGGAAAACCTTAGTGGTTCTAGTAGTGCATTGCCGAGTAATCTTATTCATTCTCCCAGTCTGGGTGATAATAATACGATGATTGTTGGTTCGGGATTTGGAAGTGGATCTATGGCTTCTTTCTTCTCAAGAGCAACTTACAATTACCGGAGTAAGTATTATATGACTTACACATTCCGTTATGACGGGTCTTCAAACTTTGGCCCTGAAAACAGATGGGCCCCTTTTCATGCCCTCTCTGGTATGTGGCGGGTTTCTGATGAGCCTTTTTGGGATGGCATAAGTCATATTGTAAACAGTTTTAAAATCCGTACAGGTTGGGGGCAGACAGGTAATGCCAGCATTGGTGGATACCAATGGGGAGCCTCTATAACCAAAATGCCGACAGGATTGGGAGACGGATATCGCCAGAGTAATATTGCCAACCCATACATTCAATGGGAGAAGCAGGAACAGTATAACTTAGGTGTTGATCTTGGGTTCTTTGATAATCGTATTGATGTGATTGTTGACCTTTATCAGAAAAAATCATCCGATATGTTGATGGCCATGCAGTTGCCTTCTTATATGGGAACTCGTGGAAATGAATCTTCCAGGTTGAATCCTCCTTCAGGAAACTTTGGCGAAATCGAAAACAAAGGAGTGGAGATTACCCTGAATGTAAGACCTGTCGTGACCCCTATGGTTCGTTGGGAAAGCGGAGTTACTTTTACTATGAACGATAATACGCTGTTGGGACTTACGGGAACTCCGTCAGCCAGCATTGAAGGTTACGGCCAATGGAGCGATGTGGTATCTATGACCAAACTGGGACAATCTCTTTATGGCTTCTATGGCTATAAAGTGGACCGGGTATTCACAAGTAAAGAGGATATCGTAAACAGTCCCCGCCAGGAAGCATATCCTGCAACAGACTCAGGAACCGGAGAATTGAACTGGAACAGAGCTACTACCACCTGGGTGGGTGACCTGAAATTCCAGGACATTTCAGGACCCAACGGTAAGCCTGATGGTGTGATTGACGAAAACGACCGTACCTTTCTGGGTTCTCCATGGCCAACCTTTTCTTTTGGATGGAACAATACTTTACGGGTCAGGAATATGGAGTTAACTGTTTTTATGACTGGAAACTATGGTAATAAAGTTCTGAATTACATCGGACGCAGCCTTTCTGGTATGGACAACCTGTGGGACAATCAGTTGGCTGAGGTTACTGATCGTACTATACTTGGGCCTATAAATGAGGTTGAAGGATGGTATAACGATATTGATAACGTGCAAATCGTTCAAATGGGTAAAGACAATATGCCAAGAGCTATTGCCGGTGACCCTAATGACAATATGCGTATCTCCGATCGCTATATTGAAGATGGATCTTACCTGAGGTTTAAGAATATCTCTCTGGCTTACAATGTACCCAAGCGTGTTACTTCCCGTTGGGGAATTGACAACTTGAAACTTTCTGCCGGAGTTCAAAACCTTTACACAATCACCAAATATTCGGGTTTTGATCCTGAAATTGGTGCCAGTCAGACCAGTCAAAATGTTTACGGTTTGGATAACGGACGTTATCCTGCCCCGCGCATTTATACTGTTGGCTTGAATGTTTCATTTTAATTAATGATGAACGTGATTATGAAACACAACCTTCGACAGAAGGGACGTTACATGTTACATAATTTAGAAAATTGTAATCACATGAAAAGACTAATGAAATATAAAGTGTTATGGATCCTGGCAGTTTTATTGATTACTGCCACCTCCTGTGAAGATTTTCTTGACAGGCCGACGGAGGATTCATTTACGATTGATAATTTTTATCAAACGGATGAGCAATGTTTCCAGGCGGCAAACATTCTCTACAACTCCCCCTGGTATGATTTCCAGCGTGGATTCCTGTGGATTGGAGACCAGCTTGCCGGAAATGTTTATACCGGAACTGAAACGATATATCAGAATTTCAACCTAAACTCAACCGATGCTGACTTGGTGAATGCATCCAATTCTCTTTGGTTGGTTAATGGCCACTGTAATGCTGTTATCGAAAATGTGAACAGCAAGGCAGGGCCCGAGGTTAGTGAAGAAGTTAGAAATACAGTGATTGGTGAAGCCATGACAATGAAAGCGCTGGCCTACTTTTACCTTGCTCGTATATGGGGTGCTGTGCCAATTATCCACAGCAATACAGAAATCATTGGAGCCGGAACAGCCAATCAGCTTCGGAAAAACCGGCTGGAAGATGTTTATGAATACATACAACGCACTTTGGTAAGAGCAATTGAGCTTCTTCCTGAAGAGAATAAAGAGGGACGCATTCATAAATATTCAGCAATGGGATTGTTGTCTAAAGTTTATTTGACTCGCTCCGGATTAGGACAAAACGGTTCTCGTGACCAGCAATATCTTGACCTTGCAAAGCAATATGCCAAGCAGGTGATTGATAATTATCCCGGTCAGTTGGAGCCTGTTTACAGCAACTTATTCCGAATTAGTACAGGAAACTACAACCCTGAGAACCTTATCTCATGGAGATGGACCATTTCCAGTACCTGGACTTCACAGAATTCTATCCAGTCGGATGTTGCACTGAGCAATTTTACCGGAATTGCCGGTGATACCTGGGGTTCCTGGAGGGGAATCACCATCGACCTTCAAAATCTTTTTGGTGAAAATGCTCTTAGTCAGAATCGTCAGAATGATGATACCCGACGTAAGGCCACTATGATGATGTGGGGAGACCACTACGAATATTTCTGGCGCCATGAGGGTGGTTTTACTGCTACTATGGACAATGATAACAATATTGCCGGCGCTACATTTGGTGTTCCAACCGGCGCTAACATTGTGAAGCATATCGTTGGTCATTACGAGGGAGATCATGCTGCTGAAAACGGGAACCTCGGACAGCGCATGGCGACTGACCTTGCAACCCACATTTTGAGGTTGTCAGATGTTTACCTGATTTATGCTGAAGCGATTCTTGGCAATAGCGAGACCACAACCGATGCAGAAGCGCTGAAGTATTTCAATGCTGTTCGTCAGCGTGCTATCCCCGGGGCTTCGCCTGTAACGCAACTGGATTTCAAAATGATTTTCGACGAGCGCAGAAAAGAGTTTGCTCTGGAGGGAGACAACTGGTACGATTATGTAAGACTATCGTATTACAACCCTAATAAGGCCATTGAGTGGATTAACTCGCAGGAGCGGGGTAGCTATGGTGGCGGTTTGTATGAGTATTACAAGGGAGAAACCCCTGAATCGGATATAACGGTTAACTCTTTTAAAGTGAATATTTTCGCAATGGACTTTACACTTCCTTTCCCTGAAATTGATAAGTCCATGAACCCCTGGTTGAGTGAGGGTGCGGTTCCATTCGACTTCGAGACTATTCCGTACTAAATCTTAGTCAAATTTTAAGAATGAAGAATATGAAAAAACATATAGAAAAAGGCATGCCACTTACACTGGTGTTGCTTTTGTTAGCTGGATTGTTTGCGGGAACGATGTTTTCTTCCTGCGATGATGACTCGGATGATGTTTCGGGAGATTCTCCCAAAATTGAATATGTTCGGGTAACCGATCCGATGGCTTCAGACTCTCTGGTTGTCCGTGCGTTTTTGGGCAGCACCATTGCTATGGTTGGAGAAGGTCTGGGCGATGTGGTAGAAATTTGGTTTAACGACCAGTCTGCCAAACTGAACAAGAATTATATTACCAACGAAACCATCATTGTTACCATTCCAAATGCAATTCCGGAAGAGGTAAGCAATAAAATTCGTTTGGTCACAGCAGGTGGAACAGAATACACATACGATTTTGAAGTGCAGGTGCCAAAACCACTGCTCGCCTCAATGAAATGTGAATATGTTCCTGCCGGCAATGTTGCAATTATCAGAGGGAACTATTTCCTGGGCGATGAAAACAAACCTTTGGAGGTAACCTTCCCCGGAAATATTCCT
>NZ_JADQBH010000176.1 GCF_016278715.1 Marinilabilia sp.
AATAAAAAGCTGCAATACCCGGAATAACCACGATAAGAGGAATCAACATCTTCAGGTAAGCACCAAACAACAAACCGCGTTTTGCTTCTTTAACCGATTTCGCTGCCAGACCTTTCTGAATGATATACTGATTAAATCCCCAGTAACCAAAGTTTGTCAGCCAGATACCTCCAAGGATAATTCCCAGCCCCGGCAAATCAAGAAAAACGTCAGGCCTGGTGTCCTGCTCTGCAATCATGTGAAAATGGTCGCGGGCGCCTTCAAATAAGGTCTGAAAACCTTTAATGGGGCCGGAGCCAACTCCACCTACTGCATCTAGAGCAACATAAGTTGTCACCAAACCTCCAACCACCAGGAAGAAGACCTGAATAACATCGGTCCAGGCAACAGCTTTAAGTCCTCCGTAAATAGAATAAATACCGGAAAAGACGGCCAGACCAATAATTCCATACATCAAGGGAACTCCCAGAATGGTTTCCATCGCAAGAGCTCCCATATAAGTTACGGAAGTCAGGTTCACAAAAACATATACCAGCAGCCAGAAAATGGCAAAGGCAGTACTTACTCCACGTGAATAACGCTCGGCAAGAAACTGCGGCATGGTATAAATCTTCTTTTCAATAAAAATGGGAATAAAATACTTAGCAATAACAATCAGTGATGCAGCAGCAATCCACTCATAACAAGCAATTCCAATCCCCAGGGCATATCCCGAACCGGACATACCAATAAATTGCTCTGCCGAAATATTGGCGGCAATCAAAGAGGCACCAATAGCCCACCATGTCAGTGACTTATTGGCAAGAAAGTAATCCTGAGCAGTTTTTTCTACTCCCTTTTTCCCTCTCGAGATAAAAAGGCCCATACCCAGGATAACAAAAGCATAGACGGCAAAAATCACCCAGTCAGTGTTGCGAAAGCTGTTTCCATAGTTTAAAGAATTTTAGTAGGTTTTATATTCCTCTATTCAATTTGTAAAACATATCATTCCAGCGCAATTCTTTTTTAAACTCCGGAATTGAGGTTTTTTCATCAATCAAAAGAAACTCGATCCCGGCAATTTCGGCAAAATCTTCCAGGAACTCAGAAGTCAAATCATAAGAGAAACTGGTATGATGTGTTCCACCGGCCAGAATCCAGGCAGCTGCACCCACTTCAAAATTGGGTTTCGGCACCCACAAAGCACTTGCTACCGGCAACTTAGGCAGTGGCTTTGATTCAATACATTCCACTTCATTTACGATCATCCGGAAACGATTGCCCATATCCACAACGGTAGCAGCAACACCGACACCGGGCTTACTGGTAAAGACCAAACGTGCAGGATCATTCTTGCCCCCTATTCCAAGCGGATGTACTTCCAGGCGTGGTTTCTTCTCCGCGATAAGCGGGCAAACCTCCAGCATGTGCGCCTGAAGGATGGTGCTGTTTTCGCCATCAAAATTCAGGGTGTAATCTTCGAGGAAGGAGCATCCTTTGGGCATTCCTTTACCCATCACCCACATGGTACGATATAGGGCAGCAGTTTTCCAGTCACCCTCCGCACCAAATCCGTAACCATCAGCCATCAGTCGTTGCGAAGCAAGTCCGGGAAGTTGGTCTATAGCAGCAAGGTCATCAAAGTTTGTGGTAAAAGCTTTTGCTCCTTTATCTTCCAAAAATCTGCGCAAGGCAATTTCAATTTTAGCAGCATGGGCTACTCTTTCTCTGTTGCTTCCACCTTCTTTACAGTCGTCAGCAAATTCGTAATCGTTTTCATAAACTTTTAACAAACCTGCAACTTCTGCATCAGTAACTTTATCCTGAACAGCCACCAGGTCGGCAATCGGATAGTAATCCACATGATATCCCATCACCATTTCTGCATCCACTTTATCACCATCGGTCACCGCAACGTTGTTCATCTGGTCTCCAAAACGAATAATGCGCATATCCTGCGCATCTGCCCAGGCAGCAGCCACTCGCATCCAAACAGAAATTCGCTCCTGTGCTTTAGGATCCTGCCAATGTCCAACCACCACTTTACGAGGCTTTTTCAGTCGAGCCATAATGTGACCAAATTCTCTGTCTCCGTGTGCACTCTGATTGAGATTCATAAAATCCATATCGATTTTATCCCACGGAATTTCCTTATTAAACTGAGTATGGAAATGTAAAATAGGTTTACGCAACTCCTGCAATCCATGAATCCACATTTTTGCCGGAGAGAATGTATGCATCCAGGTAATGACTCCCACACATTTGTCCTCATTGTTGGCTGCTTTCATGGTTGCAGTTACCTCCCTGGCTGAGTTGACGGTACCTTTGTAAACAATTTTTACAGGCAACACACCGGAAGCGTTCATCCCTTCAACCATTTCAGTTGAGTGACTATCAACTGCCACCACTGCATCACCGCCGTACAATAACTGTGCACCGGTAACAAACCAAACTTCATAACCTTTAAAATTTTCCATCGTCATATTCCTTTTAAGTTTCTGTTCAGATTTTGATAATACGTTCCTGCCCGTTCAACTCTTCCGAGTTGGGGCTAAAACGATAATTAAATGCTCCCTTTTTTGACTCTTCTGTATTTTTAGTATTTAATCGTTCCAAAACATTCAGTCCCAATACCTTTTTACGAAAGTTACCCGGATCTAGCTCTCTTTGGTAGATGGCTTCGTAAAGTCTCCTTAATTGTGTCAAGGTAAACTCATCGGGCAACAACTCCTTTCCAACCAATTCCAGACTTGCTTTCATCTGCAAACGCTCTTTGGCTTTCTCAACTATTTCTGAATGGTCGAATATTAGTTCGGGAACTTCATCCAATGACCACCATCGGGCTCTCATATCATCTACTTTTGCAGCATCATGTTTATCAATGCGTATTAAAGCAAAAAAAGCTACTGAAATTACTCTGGCAGCAGGGTCGCGGTCAGGTTTGGAAAAGGACTGTACCTGTTCCAGGTAAATATCTTTGAGCCCCGTACTTTGGCGCAAAACCCGGTTTGCAGCAGTTTCCAAAGATTCTTCACTTCCGCAAAAACCGCCCATTAGCGACCAGCCCCCTATCTGAGGTTCATTTGGTCGCTTAT
>NZ_JADQBH010000070.1 GCF_016278715.1 Marinilabilia sp.
GGTTCTTTGTTCCCAAAATTTTCGTAACAGGAAAATTTTTAGTCCTCACTAACAAGGGCTTAACTCCGGTTAAAAAATCCCCTGCACCTCGAACTTGACAAAAACACCTATTTTCAGAGCAGACTCAAAACTGGCTGATAGATTTTTGAAAAACATCAATGTCCTATTGAAATAAAAAATACAGGACATGGGCCCCTCAGAAAATTTCTGCTGGGGCCTGCATTTTTAAACTAAGACATATGCGATACAAACACCTGTTTTTTGACCTGGATCATACCCTCTGGGATTTTCACAACAATCAAATCACCACATTAAAGGGACTTTTTGCAGATTATCAACTCGATCGGTTCTTCCATAATTTCGACGATTTTTTTGAACAATATATGCCCATCAACACTGGATTATGGCACGAATATCAGCATGGTCGCATCCCAAAGAGAGCTGTAAAAGTCGGGCGCTTCCACCAGACATTTTCACAGGCAGGATTCGATGATATTGCGGTGGCCGAAGCTTTTGCCAATGATTTTGTTTCAGAAAATTCTCTGCAAACACAGGTAATACCTCATGCCATGGAAGTGCTGGAGTATCTCAAAAAGAAAAGATACCATCTCTACATCATCACCAACGGCTTTCGGGAAGCCCAACATACCAAAATGGAAAAAAGTGGTTTAACCCCGTTTTTTGAACGCACCTTTATTTCCGAAGACATTGGTGCCAGCAAACCTCATCGCGATTTCTTTGAGTACGCAATTAAAAGCGCCAACGCCCGAAAAGCAGAAAGCCTGGTTATCGGAGACAGCCTGGAGAATGATATAAAAGGTGCCCGGGAATTTGGGGTGGATCAAGTTTTTTTTAATCCTGAGAAAGTCCCGCACGAGGAGAAGGTATCAAAAGAGATTTCATCGCTGAGGGAGTTGATGGAATGGCTGTAGCCCGTCTTATCCCCCCATACACTAAAACGGAGCCTCTTTATCGAATCCGGACGGCGGTGCATCGAACCCGCCACCCCGCTGGGAAGACATACTACGTGATGGCACTGCTTCATCCTCATTCATTTTCGATTTAAAAGTCATAGGTTCAGAGCCTCCGTTACCGGAGTCAAATCCATCACCCGACATGGGTAATCCCTGGAGTTCCGGGTCTTCAAAACGAGCCAGTTCTTTACGGAAACGCAGTCGCACATCGCCGGTGGCACCATTCCGATGTTTGGCAATAATTATTTCGGCCATCCCCTCCAGCGAATAACCTTCATTATCTTCAAACAGACCGTAATACTCGGGACGGTGGATAAACAAAACCATATCCGCATCCTGCTCAATCGCACCCGATTCACGTAGGTCGGCCAACTGCGGTCGTTTACCTTCCAGCCCTGAACGGTTTTCCACTCCACGGTTCAACTGCGAAAGGGCGAGGATTGGAACATCCAACTCCTTAGCCAGACCTTTCAGAGAGCGGGATATCATACTCACCTCCTGTTCACGACTTCCCGGATTCATACCGGATGCACTCATCAACTGCAAATAGTCAATGATGACAATCTTAACATCGTGCTGTTTTTTCAGTCGGCGACATTTTGCCCTTAATTCGAACACCGACAATGCAGGTGTGTCGTCCACAAAAATGGGTGCCCCCATCAATGAATGAATTTTAGAATCGAGCTGTTCCCACTCCTGAGACGACAGGTTTCCATTCTTTATTTTTTCACCGGGAATTTCAGTTTCCGAAATTATAAGACGATTCACCAGCTGAACATTGGCCATCTCAAGCGAGAAGACGGCAACAGGTTGTTGATGCGTGATTGCCATATTCCGGGCCATAGAAAGCACGAACGCTGTTTTTCCCATTGCAGGACGAGCAGCAATAATCACCAGGTCGGACGACTGCCACCCGGAGGTTATCCGGTCGAGTCCTGTAAATCCGGAAGGAACCCCACTTAACCCGTCAGTCCGTTTCCCTGCTTCTTTGATTCTTTCAATCGATTCCTGAATCACAGGGTCAATTTGAGTCACCTCCTTTTTCATGGTCCCCTGCGAAAGCAAATAGAAGCTGTTTTCCGCTTCATCCAGCAGATCATTCACATCCAACGATTCATCATACGAACGTGTCTGAAGGTCGCTGGAGATATGGATCATTTCACGTTGCAAGTATTTCTGCCATATAATTCGCGCATGATACTCAATATGAGCAGCAGAAGCAACGCGGCTGGTAAGTTGGGAAACGTAAAACGCACCACCCACTGCCTCCATTTTATCTATCTTCTTGAGTTCTTCGGTGACCGTAAGAATATCCACCGGTTGCTCATGAAAGAAAAGATTGGAAATTGCCTGGAAAATATGCTGGTGAGCTTCCCGATAAAAACATTCGGGTTTCAGAAGTTCCGATACCGCAATAAAAGCATCTTTTTCTAACAACAAGGCTCCCAGAACGGCTTCCTCAATCTCCACTGCCTGAGGCGGAATTCTTCCCATTTCAGCATCTGCCTGTGCAGGCGTTTTGCGATTGTTGTTGTTTTTGTAATTGCTTTTTTGGGCCATGACCAACTGTTTAATTCTGTTTTGAGGACAATCAACAACATTGACAAATGAAGTCAAACACCTTCTTTGTTAATGTTTTATGGAAAAATACAAGCTCTGAAAAAGAAATTTGGGAAAAGGATAACAAAGTTAGGAAAAATCGCTCTATAACAAAATCCATCCTTTTATCCACCGTCCCCAAAAATCAGGGATGACAGAACACCAGAAACGTCAAAACGGTTCAATAACAGCAGGTAACAAAAAACCAAAAAAAATTTAATCTTATAAATTATTGGTGTCCGGTTAAAAAAATGAGATTGCTTTCCCGAATGCTCGGGAAAGCAATCTCTTAAAAAAATATTTTCTCCGGACAATAGTGCTAAGAAACTAAATATTAATAGTGTCCTAAACATTTTCCAAGAAGGGATTTCATCCCTTAAACCCAGAATTACTTTTTTGTCTTGACACAAAAAAGTAATCAAAAAAAGTCAAGACTGAGCCAGCTTTCGCTCTAAAAACTACGGTTCTTTTATCGTAATCGTCAAAACTCATCTC
>NZ_JADQBH010000283.1 GCF_016278715.1 Marinilabilia sp.
CGGACAGTTTGTAGAGGTTCGGGTGGATGGCTCCACAGACACCTACCTGCGTCGTCCATTGTCAATTCACGATGTGGACTACGAAACCAATACTTTAAAACTACTTATCCAAGAGGTTGGACCGGGTACACGCACGCTCAGCCGCCTGACAGCTGGCGACCAGCTCAATATGATTTACCCATTGGGCAATCACTATTCCTTGCCGCAAAGTGATAATGTGCTGCTGATTGGCGGTGGTTGTGGCGTTGCGCCCTTATTGTTTCTGGGCAGGTACCTGAAAGAAAATGGTATCACACCGCGTTTTCTGGTTGGCGGAAGAACGGCTGCCGATTTAGTGGAGTTGAAAGCTTATGAATCGTTGGGTGAAGTGATGGTAACTACCGAAGACGGAACGAAAGGCACCAAAGGTTTTGTAATCCATCATCCGGTGATGAAAACATTTAACCCTGATTTTGAATGCATTTACACTTGTGGACCTGAACCGATGATGAAAGTATTGGCAAAATATTCTGCAGAACGGGACATCAAATGCCAGGTATCCATGGAAAATACCATGGCTTGTGGAATTGGCGCTTGTCTTTGCTGTGTTACCGCCACACAAGATGGACATAAATGTGTTTGTACAGATGGACCAGTATTTGACTCAAAATATTTAAAATGGTAGATTTATCCGTAAACTTAGGAAATTTAACCCTCCGAAATCCGGTGATGACTGCATCGGGAACTTTTGGGTATGGTGAAGAATACGAAGACTTTATTGACCTTTCCAGACTGGGAGGAATAATTGTTAAAGGAACAACGGCCGGTGCCCGGGAGGGAAATCCGTATCCCCGAATGGCCGAAACCCCTATGGGAATGTTGAATGCTGTGGGGCTCCAAAACAAAGGGATAGATGTTTTTTCCAACGAGATTTGGCCCAGAATCAGCAATAGGGATACCAATATTCTGGTCAATGTTTCGGGTTCTACCATTGAGGAATACGTTGAAACGGCTGCTAAAATTGCAGAATTGGAGGGAGTGCCCGGAATAGAACTGAATATTTCGTGTCCAAATGTAAAAGAAGGGGGGATGGCTTTTGGAACCAGTTGCCCTTCTGCCATTGCAGTAACCAGGGCGGTTAGAGAGGTCTTTCCACGGCATCTGATGGTGAAACTGTCTCCCAATGTTACAGATATTACAGAAATAGCAAAAGGAGTAGAAGGTGCTGGTGCTGATTCTGTTTCCCTTATCAATACACTACTGGGAATGGCCATAAACGCTGAAACGCAAAAACCCGTGTTGTCAACTGTAACCGGAGGTTTGTCGGGCCCTTGTGTAAAACCGGTGGCATTGCGAATGGTCTGGCAAGTGGCTTCTTCTGTTAAGGTTCCTGTTGTAGGCCTTGGAGGTATTTCCTCAGCAACCGATGCCATCGAGTTTCTTCTGGCAGGGGCATCAGCGATTCAGGTGGGGACTGCCAATTTCCTGGAGCCTGATATTACAGTTAAAATTGTTGATGGTATTGTTCAATATATGGAAGCAAAGGGACTACAGAAGGTTTCAGAACTCACTGGAGCATTAAAAATATAAAACTTTAACCGAAACAAATGTAAACAACCCCAAGATGCAGCATTGTTTACATTTGTATTATTAATCTTTTTAGTATAATTTTAATGATGTTCTCATTTGTAAACTCGCATCATAAGGGAATCCTAATTTTTCTTATTTTATTTTTAGCTGCCTCAATTTCAGGGGCTCGAAACAATTTGCAGCAATCGCTTTCAAAGGATGCCAGTATCTCTGTATTGACATGTGCGCCCGGCGAGGAACTTTATTCAGTATTTGGTCATACGGCCATCCGGGTCTCAGACCCGTCCAACGAAATAGATCTGGTATTTAATTACGGTACTTTTGACTTCAACACTCCCTTTTTCTATTTAAAGTTCGGGCATGGAAACCTGAATTATTTATTGTCTGTTGCACCTTTTAAACGGTTTATGCGCGAGTATTTCATGAGTGGGCGTTCGGTTTGGGAGCAGCAATTAGCCCTTTCCCAAAAGCAGAAAAACGAACTTTTTAAGGCTCTAATTATCAATGCACAACCTGAAAACCGGGCTTATCAATACGATTTCTTTTACGATAATTGTGCCACCCGAGTGGCCGATATTATCCTGAATCAGTATCCATCTCAAAAGATTGAGTTTTCGACTGAAGATACTTCCTCACCAATGACATTTCGGGACGCCATCCATCCTTATTTGGACCCACATCCCTGGACGAAATTTGGAATTGATCTGATATTGGGAGCTCCTGCGGACGCTGATACCGATTCTGTTTCCATTATGTTTTTGCCCGATTACCTGATGACGCAATTTTCAGGCATTCGCATTAATTCCGCTAATGAAAGCGGCTTATTGGTTTCAGAAACGAATATTTTACTTGATTTTAGTGATGAAACTCATGGTGTTGGAAGTTGGTGGTCACCTGCTACCACTTTGTGGTTAATTCTTATTTTGGTTGTGCTTTTATCTCTGGCGGAAATCACCGGGATGGTAAGATTAAAACTGCTGGACATCTTTCTTTTCAGCTTTGTTGCCCTTTTGGGCATCGTTATTTTTTACCTGAGCTGGATATCGAATCATCTTGTCACCAGCCCAAACTGGAATTTTCTCTGGGCTAATCCTTTTTGGATTTTGTTGGTTACAAATGTAACTGTGAGTTTTCGCAGATTTTTTTGTATCCTGGAAGGGGTCGCCATTTTTATTTTCTTTTTGCTGATGGTTTTAGGCGTTCAGTTTTTCCCAGCTGAAGTTATTCCCGTTATTCTTATTTTGATTATTCGTGGAGGATTAACATTTTTGGGCACAAATAAAATTGTTAAGATAAAGAACTAAATATCTGAAATGCTGCTTTTTGGTGTTCCTTAAAGGCAATTTATATTTTTGACCACTCAATTATTCTTACCAACCCGCAAGCCGTCTCTCAGATTTGGGAAAATAACACCGTTTCTTATGTTAATAATAGAACAGAGTGACATTTTTCTATCAAACAAACCTAATCCCATGTT
>NZ_JADQBH010000308.1:0-19226 GCF_016278715.1 Marinilabilia sp.
AGTTTTCCCAAACTTAGATATTGGCATGAGTGCTTCCTATGCGTAGTTTACCGGATGCTTACATTATATCGTGTTTTGCACGCAACTAATTAAAGAAAAAAGTTTCTCTGACATTGCCTGTGTTGACATTTTCACTGGCCAGGGTGTAAATCAGATTGGTATTTTCCAGATAGATTTTATCCACCTTTCCCATCCTCTTCAACACTCCGCTTCGGTCTTTCGTCGTACCTGCTTCGGGGCTTCTTCGACTGTTTTCCGACTCTTCTCCGACCTTATAAGAGTCCCATAAAAGTCGAACAAGGGCCGAACAAGACTCGGAGAAAGACAAAAGAGAAAGCATCCAGAACCTTGACTAACATTCATTTAGCATTTTAACAATCTCCACCAGGGAAATGTGGTTACAGTTCCTTTAACATACAGATTACAAACAACTCTTTTATGTGGTACTTCATACAATTCTTACTTTTTTCAATCACTGACGATTATTTTCTTTGTAACACATATTCGTTCGGAGGAGCATATTTTCAATAAATAAACACCCGAAGATAAATCATGCACATTTAAAGTTATAGTCTCAGCAAAACCATCCAATTTTTTATGCCAAAGAACATTTCCGGACAAAGATGAAAGTTCCAGACTTGAATTTTTTCCAATTTTCGAAGGAAGGTTAATCGACAAAATAGACCTAACCGGGTTAGGATATACAGAAAACTGTTCTGCCCAATCTTCTTTAATACCGGTCTTACTTTCGATATTAACACCTAAAGACGCATAAGAACGACATTGATTTCTGGTATTAATCTCAAATACTTTGACCTGTCCGGTTCCGGCAGTGCCCCATGTTACTTCTATCGAATTCCCATCCTGAAAGTCTGCTTTTCCAAGGTCAACGCTCCAACTATAACGGCTATGACTATGTTCATCCAACATATAAGGAAGTTCTGTCTCCCCTTCTTTCACATTGATTTTCCCATCAATGGTCAACAGGTTTTCAGCACCGGCTTCAATGGTTATTGTTTTGGAAGAAGATATACCGCAGTTATTTATCAAGCTTGCTGACAGTTCGTAAACCCCCGATTCAGGAAAAACAATAACGACTTTATTTCCATACACCTCGTTCAATGTATTTTCGGGCAAAATCCATTGAACTTGTGTGCCGGCCAAAGTGCTGATGGCATATTCCTGAGGTTCATTGATACAAACATGATTGTTACCACTAAAATAACCTGGAAAAAGTGGTGCGTCACCGCGATTTAACCTTATCACCTGCGCATCGTCACATGCCAGATATAGAGTGCCACCCCGCGTACTGTATATGGAATTTACGTTATATCTACCGTAATCAAGCCAGTTCTCGCCACCGTCACTGGTGTAAAAAACCCCTCCGTCGGTTGTATAATAACCTTCTGATTCATCAAAAAAAAGTATATCGGTGATTATTCTTGAATGCCCTGTTTGTAGCCGTTCCCAAGTTTGTCCCCCGTCTTCTGTTTTACTGAGTAAACCATTCATGCCGCCAGCATAAATTACCTGATCACTCGCAAAACATATTCGTCGATACGAGTATCCTTCCGGTCCGTTTGTCTGAATCCAGTTTTCCCCGCCATCGGTTGTTTTTAACCAGTCATCACCAAAAGCATAGCCCAGCTTAGAATTTTTAAAGTCAATGCTAGACACCTTGTAGTCACTCACATTGGTATTTGCAACCTGCCAGTCATCTCCGAAATTATTTGAGTAAACAATTTTATTTTGAATAACATAAAAGAAACTGCCATTCTGATTAAAATACCTGCTCCCGGTATAACCATCAGGAATAGATTCAGATGCTTGCCAGGACAATCCCCCATCAAAGGAACGGATTAATTTTTCATTGTTATAGGCAACCAGTGTGTCCATATTGAGAGGCACCACATTCATCTCTGCGAATTCTTCTTTAGTGGGCAATTCATTCCAGGTAATTCCGCCATCGGATGTTTTAAAAAGTAAATTTCTACTGGTAACATACCCCGTCTGTTCCGTTGGAAATAAAACGTTACCAAAGAAATCATCATGCACAATATTACACGTTTTTTCCCAACTTTCACCTTCGTCTTCACTAACTGAAATTGTGCGGCCTTCCGCCTGAGTTGAACCAAAACCTGATGATCCAACAATGCAAATCGATCCCTCATCATTAAAAGCTATGCCATTGATTGTTTCATCAAAATTCAGGCTATTTATCTGAATCCAGCTTTCTCCTCCATCAATGGTTTGAAATAGTTTTCCACGAAACCAACCACCAAATGCATATCCGACATTCTTATTCCTGAATATGATTTTTTGGCCATAATCCTCAGGCAACTTATAAGATTTGAACCATGTTTTGCCCTGATCAAGTGTTCGGTATATCTGACCTTCACGATCAATTAAGTATCCATTTTGGTCATCTGTAAAACTCACAGAACGTATTCTTGTACCAGATGCAAATGATGCTGAAGTATCTTTATTCCAGGTATCTCCTCCGTCTCCTGTCGTGTAATAAGTATTTCCCCTGAAAGCAATACCTTTATTTTCATTAAAAAAATAAAAACAACTAAAACCATCAAAATTATGACTCTTATACGACCAGCTTTTACCACCATCAACGGTTTTGTACAAATAACCATCACTATCGGACACAAACCCTATATTTTCATTAATAAAATAAAAACTTTCCAACCAACGGAAATCATCCACCGAGGGTAATTCTATCAAAAACCATTGCTCTCCGCCGTTTTCTGTTTTAAGCAAATAGTCATAGTCCGTCAGGATATATCCGACGTCCTCCGATGAAAATACTATTTCTCTGAGATTCCCGGTATAATCAAGAGCTACATCACTCCAGGTATGTCCAAAATCCACAGAACGGATGAGATGACCTTGTTCCCCCACAGCAAACAAACCATTGGTCTCATTGAGTGCCACATCAAATAAACCATAGGTTAGTTTTTCAAAATACGTTTGACAATCCCCAGTGACAATTGCTTCCTGCTCATCTGTAATTTTTATTTTCAGGTTTTGTTCATGTACTTCCTTATCAGACGAGACGCATTTTATCCGAATCAACTTTGTGGTATGTGACTCAAAATCAAAACTCACATCGGCAAAAAGCTGATTATCAACAATTGAGAATTCATCATTATCAGTATCTCCATCACCTGCGACCATTTGAAAATCTGAATAGGTAACAGATGAATTATTTACCACGAAGTTCCCGACTAGAGTACCCGGTACATTTCCTTCCTCAATCTTATCATTATCCAATCCGATAAAAAAGTTATCTGATTGAAGCAAAAGTATCTTTCTCAGAATTGAGTCCGCATTGACTGAAAACTCGCTTTTATAATCGCCAATCGCATCCCCGCCTAACCCTATTTCGATTAATGGATGTGTATCGTTTGACTTTATTCGGAGAGTTCCTTTATGTAAGCCTTTTTCAACCGGGAAAAAAATTACATTCAAACTGATTTCTTCACCGGGGCCAATGAAATCAGGTACAGTATCATTCAAGTAGAATGCCTCTCCAACCACTTCGACTTCTGACAAGGCCAGCATACTACCCCCCTCATTATATATCCTTAATTTTCTAACTGCCATTGAATCTACATTGACATCCCAAAAATTTATATCGGTTTTAGATGTACGTAATTCAGCGGCGGGTCGACTGCTCCACAGAGAGGACACTCCGTCCTTTTCGGCCAGAAAAAAAAGGTAATTATTTATAAGACCACAAATCTTAGAATGCTCATCAACGTTAAATCTGGATTTTAATAGAGTAGTCGTACCAATTTTTGTCCCATCACTTTTGTATACATACTTTTCGCCCCAATTTCCAGAAGCAAAGTAATAGACATTTTCATTATTCACGTCAGTGTACAAGCCTGCTTCATTAAATATTCCTTCCTCACCCAGCTCGAAAGTACCATCCTCGGTACCATCCGATATCCAAAGGTTATGATTGAATGTGCTTGGTCCACTAAAACACAATTTTTTATTGACTTCTCTGAAATTACTGATGTAGGAACCCGACCAATGCCTTTCCCAACTAAAAGATTTCACCAATTTGGTTTCCAGAGTATTTATATCGCACACCCACAATTCATCCTTTTCCTCCCCACTATTAGGATCAGATCTTACAGAAAAAAAGACCTTATTTCCAACTTTGGTCACATTATCAATTTCCTGGCTGCTATAAGTGCCGGCAGTAAATTTCTTTAGTTCTGTCAATTTCCCGGTATTGGATTCGCGAAACCACAACCATATTTCGCTTTGATAAGTGGTATATGTAGCAAAAAACATTCCTTCCGGAAATGTTCGAAAAAAATTCATTTGATTATTAAAAAGATGCTCGGTTTTGGTACCAAAGTGGGCCTGTTTGAACACATTACTCCGCGAAATATAAATTGAATCGTTGTGAGGAAAAATATTCGCTGGTTCATACTCATCAGAAACAAGAATCTTGCTACCTATTTCTGTTCCATCTGAATACCATATATTTTTGTATGGTGAATTGGCCTGGCGGTCTGCCTTAAAAATAAAACCGTCCTGAAATGTAAACAATGGAGAAGCATTTGAACTCGTTTTGTAAGCTTCATCATTATTCTGGATATCCATAAAAAGGGTGGTTCCATCGCTGGTTCCATCAGTAACCCACAATTCTTTTCCAAACTTGGGATGATTCGCTGAAAAGTATACTTTACCTTTATATTCAAGAAAATATTCAGGATGACTGCCTGTATGTCCCGGAAAAATATCAGATAAAAGAAAGGTGCCTTTTGCAGAACCATCTGTCACCCATAATTCGGATCCGTATTCCCGGGTTTCACCGGCAAACACATAACCATTTTCAGTTTCATGGAATGTAGATACGGATACAAAAGGATGAATATGGGTTTGTCCTTTGAGGCTCAAACACATTAATACAAATAAAAACGTGATCAGGGTAAATTGTTTCATTGTAATTTTTATTATAAAACATTGGAGTCCGGATAAAAAAAGAGATTGCATCATTGATTACAAAGCGAAGCAATCTTTTATCAAAAAATAAGTTTTTCCGGACAAAGGCTACAGT
The DNA here is from genome assembly GCF_016278715.1 of Marinilabilia sp. Lineage (GTDB taxonomy): Bacteria > Bacteroidota > Bacteroidia > Bacteroidales > Marinilabiliaceae > Marinilabilia. Next base: position 5,090 of record NZ_JADQBH010000308.1, read on the forward strand.
AAAAGTAAAAAAATACCTTTTTATTCAAAAATTTTATCTTATTTTGAAATAGTTATTATAAAATCCTCTATCCAATGCGCTTAAACCTGGCTTTAATTGTCTTTCTTTTTTGTTCTCTTTCCTATTCCCAATCCACATTTGAAGATGTGTTTCGCTTGAAAAGTGAAGAAATCCATGACTCATGGGGAGATGAACTTTTCGTCCATGACCTAAATGGAAACGGAAGGGTCGAAGTTCTTATTTATGATGACGGATATGTTTCTTGTTACGAATTCGAAGATGAAGGTTTTAAAAAAATTAAAATGTCCGTATTGGAATATTACAGGCTGGATGAAATAAATAAAAACTGTTTTCTTGATTGGGATAATGATGGGGATATTGATATTATTGCTCTTGCAGAAAGCTCCACCCCCAATCTAAACCTAATGCTATTTGAAAATGACGGGAAATGTAATTTCACAGAAAGTGTAGTAATAAATAGAAATTTACTTCCCAGCCATATTCGTAGTTTTTATACTTGTGATTTTGATTTTGATGGGATGTCAGACTTCTTTCTTTCCGGTATGTCCTTTAATGAAGAGGAAAAGACATTTTTGTTTTTTAATAGAGAAAACAATCTCAATTTCATAACAGATACAATACAAGTTGAAGGATTAATGTCTGGCGGTTTAATTAAGGATTTTAATGAGGACAAGGTTGCCGATATAATTTATACTACTGGATATTTTGATGGAGGAAATGACCTTATTTTCAATAAGTGGTGTGTGGAAAATCAGGATTCTAAAACTTATGGCCTTTACAGGGATTTCAATAATGATGGATTATACGATTTTGCTGGTTCAAAATCCTGTTATTTCTATAATAAGGAAACGGGCTGTTTTCAATATAAGGATACTGAAGATCAAAGAGGTGAAAGATGGGCTTGTGATTGGAACAATGATGGATGGACTGACTTAATAACCTATTACGACAACACTCTCCGATACTATGAAAATAATAAGGCAGAAGGTTTTATTGAAGTGTTTCATAAATATTTTGTATTTGGTTGTGGAAGTCTGATTCCGAGAGATATTGATGGGGATGGTGACTTGGATATGATATTTGGACTTAATAGTCTATCCTATTTTGAAAACATTACAGAAACCAATCGGGGAATTCAGTTAAAATTAACCAGGTCAAATCCCAATTTCTCATTCTTTAATCTTCAAGTAAAAGTATTTACCGGACAATCCGTTCAGATTAAACAGTATAAGGTAGATGATGCTGTTGAATCGGGTGAATCGGTCTATTTTCATTTTGGATTAGGAACTGTCAATACAATAGATTCAATACAGGTCAACTGGCCATCCGGTTTAATCCAGACCAGAAGGAACATTCCTTATTCAAATAATATTGAAATCATTGAGAATTACAATACTAAGCCCCTGACTGTAACCACTCTGGAAGGGACAGTCCTTTACCCGGATCAAGCCAGGCTGGAATGGGAAAACAATCAATATGGAGAAGAAAGATTCATTATCCTAAGAAAAACGCCGACTGACGCCGGATTTGTTTCTATAGATACTATTCCTGCCAATAGCGTTAATTTTCTTGATAATACGTACCTGGCAAAACAAACTGTTTCCTATAAAGTGATTGGTGAATCAAAGTTTGGGCAGGCTGAGAGCAATGAGGTCGCATTAATGTTTGGAGATGCTCTTCCCGCTCCAAATACTGCCCCTTCTATACAATTAGACTCAATCAGCTACGATTTGGTAATACTTTCGTGGAATGAAATAGAAGATGCCAGCGAATATATCATTGAACGAAAGGACAATACTGCAAACTCTTATAAAGTCATTAACATTGTAGATTCTACCGTGCTGAAATACCGGGATGATTCCGTTCTGGAAAGCTCCATTTATACCTATCGAGTTACTGCCTCCAATCATGGAACTTACTCATCATCTTCCAATGAAATTGAAGCGAGTGTGCCCTACTCTCCTTTTAAACTTTCGGAACGCATTAATCTTGCACCTCATCGCCTTTGGCGAATTATGGATTACAATGGTGATGGAGATAAAGATTTTTATTACAATTTTAACGATTACAACGATGAAGAGGCTACTGGCTCTTACGTTTATGAAAATTTAGATGGCATTAATTTCAAAGACAATCCTACCAAAATAGAACGATACCTGCCTCACGTTTATAATAGCTATCCTATGCCTTTCTATGATTTTAATAAAGACAATTTACCGGAAGTGTACTCCTCTCCCGATACTATCACTACTCTAACTGAAAATGGAAATATTTTATTTTTTAAGGACTCGCTGGAAATAGAAAGAAAACATTTGCTAGCCTGGGCAGGTTATCTGAATGATGATTTAAATCTTGATTATATCTACCGAGACTTTGGGAATTATGCAACTGCAAATGTATACGTTAAAATGTCGGACGTTCAAAGAAAGGGTGGTGATCTAATGTACAATTCACACACATACTCTGATTGCTTTGTTGTAAATGATTGGAATGCAGATGGTTTAAACGACATCCTGGTTGCTCGTAATTTTAATAGATATCTGACATTAAATTACTTAAAAAATGGAAACCATGAAATTTCAAAATCACAAATAACCATCACCAATGGATCGCAGTTTTCATCAATAAAAGACGTCACCCGTTTGGATGATTGTGATTTTAATAACGACGGTTTCTTTGATTTATACATGCAGCGAGAGTCGGATGGTTACATCCTAACGAACAATAACAATACAGATTTTAAAATTTCTCATGTCCTGAAAAATCTTAGTCAGGTTCAACTCAAGGATTTTAACAACGATGGTTACACTGATCTAATTGGATATAACTCCGAAAATAAAAAAGTTGAAAGTTACATAAATAACCACAACGGCGACTTTGAAATTGAACATTATGATTTCGACAAAGTAAAGGCACCAAAATGGATCAGAAGCGATGATTTGGATGGTGACGGGGATGTAGATCTTATTTTGGGAATCGATGAATACCTGCCGTTGGTCGAAAATCACAGCCGTACAGAAAAAGTCAGAGAGATATGGATATTTTCAAATCAGATTATTGAAGAGCAGGCTTTAGAAAAAGAAAAACTTCCCATCCCTGCAAATCTCCAAGTCGAGCTTAATGGATCCGGGGCCAGTTTCTCTTGGGAACAAACCAGCACGCTTAGCAATTTAAAGTATAATATTTATTTGAAGGATGCCACAGGGGATTATCTTATTTCTTCTGTCACTTCCGTAGATAATGGATCCGATTTTGCATCTTCAGGAAATTATTGGAGCAATTCCAATTTCTTTACCACAACATGTTTGAATAATGGCACCTACTATTGGGCTGTCCAAACAGTAGATAAAGATGGAAGAACTTCTCAATTCTCCGAAGAACAGTCCTTTTCAGTCGCGCAACCGGCCCTTTCAAAACCGGAAGCTTTTCAGGTGAATGTGCTGTCACCTACAGAAATTAACATGTCGTGGAGTACAGAGGATGAGAATATTGAGTTTTTTGAAGTTCAAAGAAAAAAAGAGGGAGATACAGCTTTTGAAACTATAGACCTGCGAAAATTAACAGACACCTTCTACACTGACATTGAGCTTGATCCTAATACAAGTTACTCCTACCGGCTGCGGGCTTATAACTGTACAACGGAATCAGAATACACGGAAGCTATTACCGTTAAAACTCCACCCTATATTTATACTCCGTCAAAAAAATATCCCATTTTAATATCCAACAGCTCAAGTCCAAAAATGGCTGATTTCGATAACAATGGGAAATCTGACTTTATTATCAATAATGATGATCGTTTGGAAATTTATTATAGCATCAATGATACCGTTTCTTCTCCGGAATATTTAGATCTGACCCCGTATACATCTCCATTTTATTCCAAAATAGATTTTAAATTAATGGATTTCGATAAAAACGGGTACATAGATATCGTGTTGTCTTCAAGTATTCCAAAAACCAACGACAGTCTCATTATTAATGGTTTTTTGAATGATGGCAAGACCTTTACATTAACACAGCTGGATACCATTAATATAGGGGGGTATAATAATTTTTATATCGATGATTTAGACAATGATGGAGATTGGGATTACTATGGTAACTTTTCACTTGATGGACGGAATTCAACAGCAACAATAATTATCAATACCAATAGCACAGATTCCATTTTTTCTTTCAAGGGGTCTTTTATAGACAGAAAGTACCTTATAGACCTTGATCAGGATGGATTTAAGGATATTCCAATGACCACCGGGAACATCTATGATGAAAATCAGGAAGTTTTACTAATCTCATTCTCGGAGAAGGAAGAATGGCAAACTAAAACGCTGTTCAATGGTCATTGGGCAAATAACAGAGAACTATTTTTAGAATTTACAGACTGGAATAATGATGGGTGGATAGACATCTTCACCTATACCTATTCTGATGAAGATCGTTATCAATTTCATGTACTTGAAAACAAAGAAGGTTTATCATTTGAGATGAGAACCCCATATAGTGATGTGGCCCTTGATTATGAACCATATCTGAATGTGATTGACATTAATGGGGATGACAGGAGTGATGCCATTTTTAGTGGTAAAAGGCTTAATACCTCTCAAAACAGATATGGCCATTGGGTCATGCTTGCGGACTTAAACAAAAACTTTCTAAGTGCCCAGGGGCCTGATTTACTCTTTCATTTCTATATCTCATATTCAGACTTTAATGACCTTGATGGAGATGGGGACCCCGAATTGATTGTTTATAACGATGATTCATACGGCGGTAATGCAGGAATAGAAATATTCAAAAATAACTATTACCCATCCTATACCAATGTTTGGAAAGAACCATTGCCTCCCATTCAGCTAAAGCGAGAACCCTATGGAAAATCCGGCAGCATTTTATCATGGGAAAATGACATTAATGAGAATAATTCCTCAAATTTCTATAATGTGCAAATATTGAATGAATCAGGAGACACAATTGTTTCAGCAGAATCGTTGGATTCCGGAAAGCGACAAATTCAGAATTATGGTAACAGCGGAATAAATAAGTTCTTTATTGTAAACGATCTACCTGTAGGCAACTATACCTGGAAAGTGCAAGCCATTAATAAATCAATGAACGCCTCTGAATTTTCGGAGGAAGCAAGTTTTAGCCAGGAATTGAATAATAGTATTAATAATACAACAATTGATTTCATAGTCAATGTAGATAGAAAAAACAAAACAATTACTTTTGCCAATCAACTTGTGCCTTCAATGGTAAGAATATATGATATACAGGGGCGGATTTTATTTAATCAAAAGGTTTTTTCAAATAAACTTGATCTGAACAATCTTGCTAATGCCTCGAATTTCATTATAATTGAACTTTTTGTAAATAATAAAGTGTATTACCAGAAGATTCTGTGGTAAAAACCTGAATTCAGATAATAAAAAGCCCGGCATGCAAACAGACCGGGCTTTAATTTAAATCTGATATCTCTAACAGGAAAGTTCTACAAGATTTCCGATATTAGTCATTACAAATTTCCACTTTGAAGCACAAAATTAATCGGCACGGTGTACGAAACCTGCACTGCTTTCCCTCTTTGCATACCGGGTTTCCACCGGGGCATGGATTTGACTACCCGTACAGCTTCTGAATTAAGGGATAGTGAAATGCCTCGAGCAATTTTCACATTAATAATTCGTCCATCTTTATCTATAACGAAAGAAACATATACACGGCCTTGAACGCCATTTTTCTTAGCTTCAGCGGGATATTGAATATTCTGCGCAATAAAATCATGCAAGGCTGCATCTCCTCCGGGAAATTCAGGCATATCCTCCACTATAAAGAACACAGTACTTTCTTCTTCTTCGGACTGACTATCGAGAAAATCAACAACTGATTCATCATCAGCCATATTCAACAAATTACTTAATTCCCATGAAGGTTGTTGTTGTGGTGGTGGTGGTGGTTTGAGTTCCTCCTGCGTGGTAATAGGAATTATTTCCTCTTCATATTCATTAATTGAATTATTACTTACACCAGTTGGCAAAGGATTGGGCTGTATTTTGGTCTTTTGCTCTCCGCTAATGTTAGAAATAACGTCATCAACGGCAACAAATGAGGTATATTTTGTTAAAAGATTGTATTTCAGTCCAAGTTGAGTAATTTCCTCTTTGAGGGCTTCCTTTTTGTCGGAATTATCATAGCTGTAGCTGTCTAAAGAAGCATAATCGCCCAGCAAGCGGATCTTTTCTCTGGCCCAGAGATATTTCAACGCTTTATTTTCCTGACCATTGACCTTTATATCAAGATTTTGTGAGATTTCACTTTTCCCGGATGTCCCTGTTACTTTCAAAATGCCATGTGGTTCCCCACGATATTTTCCGGAAATAATAATGGGTCTTTCGGCAAACAAGTCAGGAATGTTTTCGGGCAAAACATCATAAGCATCAAAACCCTCAAAGTTGTAATCAATGCCGATTAATACAGGTTGAGAAATGTATTTTTCGAACTTGTCAGCCTGCATTACAGCTTCCGATTGATTCATTGCCACAAAGGCTTCCCCATATCCCACATGAGCCATCCCTTCGATCAGGTGCCTGTTTACTCCACGTCCAATGCCAAATGAAAAAAAGTTGGCATTCCCCAGGTTGTTTCGAATATAATCGAAGGTCTCATCCTCCACAGAAACATAGCCATCGGTAAGGATTATGAATGACCGGGCAAAATTTTCACGTCCATTCAAGCCCATGGCGCTCTTCAGAGCATTGAGCAATTCGGTTCCTCCTCCCCCATGCCGGTTATCCATAAATTTAATGGCATCCTCAATATTCGGCTCCGTGGCAGGCAATGATTCCTCATTGTAGATATAGGAACCGCCGGAAAAGAAAACAATATTGAAAAGGTCTTTTTCCCGCAGTCCGGAAAGTAAGCTCTTCATCATTTTTTTTGAAATATCCAGCGGAAAACCGGACATGGAGCCGGATACATCAACAATAAAAACATATTCGCGGGCAGTAATGTCCTCAGGTTGCACGCTTGACGGCGGCTGCATCATAGCCAAAAAGAATTTTTCTCCATCGGGATTATCGTAAAGCAAAACACCTGTTTCGATCTGATTGCCTGCGAGACGATATTGCATCACAAAGTCACGATTACCGCCATCCGGTTCTTCCATCGCTATTAACGCCGATGATTTCGCCTGATAATCTATTTTATTTCTGTGGGTTTCGCAACGAATATCCTGAATGGGCAGACCGGTATTCAACTCTATATCAATATCAAGCATAGAAGTTGGTTTTTCACCCTCTTTCAGATACGGATTTCCGGTCCAGGTTTCGGTTGAGGCTTCAGCCATCTCGCCCTTGCTTACGTATCGGGGACCAACCACGGTAGGATAAACGAATTCATAAATTTTGTCGGATGGCACCAGCAGTTCAGTGTACGACATTTTCACCTCCACTGTGGCTCCGGGCACAATATTAGCCACCTTCATTTTAAAAACATTAGGACGCTTTTCCTCAAGCAATGAAGCTGTCTTCCCCTCCTTCTTAGCCTTCTCGTATCGTTTTCTGGCTTTATCTTTTTCTTCAATTTTGGCCATAATGACTCTGTCACCCACCTTCATCACCATTTTGTAAACAGCAGCTCTGATAGATGCAGGAAACACATAGATGGCTTCAATAACAGACTCACCTGTATTGACGTAGGTTTGGTTGACCGTTACATCGGCAATAACCCCGGAAATTTCTACATCAACATCAGTCGATTTCAGTGGCAGGCTGGCTTTCTCAGCCTCATCGGATAATACCACGAAATAAGGAGACGCATTTTTGTCCTGTGCCATGGCAGAAGTCATGATGCAACCAGACAAAATAATGAATAATACTGTTGCTTTGGAAAAAAGATTGTGGGTTCGCATGGTAAAGTACTTTAGGAGGGTTTAACAATAAAATAAGAGAGTCTATCAGTTTGTTAAACTAATATTAAGTTCCTGTTACCTTTACCTAAAGCTACTACAAAAGATGCTGGAAACATACAGAGCAAACGAATATTTGAATATTTTAAAAGAATGTTAAGCTTAGTTAACCTTTGAAAATATTTTGCTTTTTGTCTCCTCAAGTGCCTCCCTTACAGCTATCTTTTAAAATATTTTAGAAGAAAATAAAAACTACTTATAACAACTTTTTAACAAAATTTCCTAATTAATGCATATAATTATGTTGGATAAGGCTTAAAGATGACAAATTTATTGGCTTAGTTCCTTTCAACTTCTTCACGATGTTATCCTGTTATTTTCCACAATCCTACCCGAAATCACCCAGATATCCTTCTCAGATGATGTCCCTATCCTCATAAAAAGCCTCAATATTTTATGCGTTTTTTTTCCGTATTTAGTGATTGTATTATTTAACAGATTAAAGAAAAGGTGCAATCAGGAAAAAATGAAATGGCATTTTTTATATCTTAACAGACAAATATCAGATTAATGGAAATTTTGACAATAAACAAAACATGCATTAAAAGCAAAAACAGAACGCTCTTTAAAAACCTTTTCTTACATATTAAAGAGGGGCAGAATTGGGCTGTTGTAGGTTCTTCAGGGTCAGGAAAAACAGCATTGCTGAAAGCCATCAGAGGCGACTTTTTTGTATCTGGTGGCGAAGTTTTGCATCACTATTATGATTGGTACAAAACAAACCACAATATTTCTGATCCTTTGTTTTCGCACCGGAACCTGGTTAGCTATGTTGATGTAAAACATGATTTTACGAATTTAAGTCATACCCGTGATTTCTTCTATCAACAACGGTATAATGCCAGTTATGCCAATGAATCGCAGACCGTAGATGGGTATCTTCGGGATATATCGTCGAAAAAGACACTTGACGGACCATGGTATGTTGAACGGGTAATCCGAGAGTTTAATCTTGAACCACTTCAGGATAAACATCTGATAAAACTATCTAACGGAGAAACAAAGCGTTTGAGAATAGCTGCCGCCCTTTTAAAAAATCCTGCTGTTCTTTTGCTTGACAATCCATTTACTGGTCTGGATGTGAAGATGCGCGCTCATTTTAACGAATTGTTTAAAAAAATATCCGAAGAAGGAATGACCCTGATCATGGCGACATCTCCACATCAAATTCCTGAAATGATTACGCATGTGTTGGTTTTGGAGAAAGACAGGGAAGCGAAACCTTTTTCCCGGTCGTCTTTCAATTCTGAAAATATTGATATGAATCCAGGAATGCCGTCTTTACCTACACCACAGGAATTAGACATACTGTTGTATAAAAAGTCTTCGGGTTCATTCGATATACTGGTAAAAATGGATAGTGTGCATGTGCAATATGGAAATACCAAAGTACTTGAAGACATTAATTGGCAAATAAAACCCGGTGAACACTGGGCTTTATCGGGCCCCAATGGATCGGGCAAATCCACATTGCTCAGTCTGATTTATGGCGATCATCCACAGGCTTATGCCAATAACATTGTGCTTTTTGACCGGCAGCGGGGCACTGGTGAAAGTATATGGGATATAAAGAAAAATATTGGATTCATGTCGCCCGAATTGTTTCAATATTTTCCGGGGAGTTTTTCATGTCTCCAGGTGGTTGAATCCGGGTTCTTTGATTCGATAGGTTTATATCAGAAAGTTAATGACGAACAGAAACAAACCGCTTTGAAATGGATGAAAGTCATGGGCATTTGGGAAGAAACAGATACCTTGTTCTCGGATGTTTCAGCCACGCTTCAGCGTCTGTGTTTATTGGCACGGGCATTGGTAAAGAATCCCGCTCTTCTCATTTTGGATGAACCCTGCCAGGGATTCGATGATACACAACAAAAACATTTCAAAGCGTTAATTGATGCCATCGCCGGACACAGTAAAATGGCTATGATTTATGTCACCCACCACCGGGAAGAGTTGCCGGAGTGTTTTAAGAACGAAAAAACACACATTGAACTATTAACAATAAAGAAATAGAACACCCAAAGCAAACCTTCAATTGAGCGGAAACAAACACGTAAAAACACTTCCCTCATCAAGCTTACTGGTAACATGAATGTTTCCGTTATGAATGTCCATAAACTCCTTACAAAGCAGCAACCCCAAACCGGTGCCCACTTCATTTGAAGTCCCCGAGGTGGAAATATTCTCTGATATTTTAAAGAGTTTCGACAACTTACCAGGCTCCATCCCAACGCCATTATCAGCCACTGATAGTTCAGCAAAGCTCTTGTTTTCCTTGTGAATCAATCGGGCATTAACCCTGATTTCACCATTCACGCGGGTAAACTTAATGGCATTTGAAACAAGATTTCGAATGATGGTTTCAAACATATTCTGGTCGGTAAATATTTGTAAATCTGCCGGGGTATTGTTTTCAATTGAAATGTTTTTCTTCCTCGCCAGGTGCCGCAAGGCCTCAAGCTCATTCTCAACCATTTCATTTGCATGATGGATAGATGGGGAAAAGCTAATGACTTTGCTTTGTGCTCTGGCCCAATCCAGCAAATTCTCTAACAAACGATGGGTGTGTAGGATGCTCTCATTAATTAATTCAATACATTGTTGTTTGTCCTTGCCATTCAGGTTCTCATCAATCAACAACAAATCAGAAAGACCGCAAATATTACCAATGGGATTTTGTAGATCGTGGGCAATAATTCCAAGAAATTTATCCTTTGAGGCATTCAATTTCTTAAGTTCTTCATTCTTCTCTTCAATTTCTTCTTTTATCAAGCGGGCTTCAATGGCTTGTTGCTCCAACTTGGTATTTATCTCCAAACTATCTGTGTACAACGCTTTTGTCTTTTTTTGCTCATTAAGCAACAATTTATTTGATTTAAAAAGCTTGAACCGGAGTTTGTAATGAACCCTGTTTATGATAAAACCTATAATTGATATGGGATAAATATCTGCAATGATTAACAGTTCCTTTTCTGAAGGTTTTCCAATAAAAATAAGCATCAGTGTAAAAACGATAAGCGGAAAAGCATAAATAAATGCTGTTAATTGCCTATTCTCCTTTATGTCCAGCGAAATGAGAAATATTACCAATATTGCGCCTGTTACACTTGGGGCAAGAGCCTCTTCGTGTAAATGAAGCAGGCATTTTCCATACATCATCAACTGAAGTGCTATATAAATGGAGATGTATAGGTTTTTTTTCAACCGAAAGAATTGATGCCTATTCAAATAGTGTATCAGGAGTAATGCGAGTATTATAATCATTGGAACTGCACGAATGGCAACTCCCCTGAAACTATTTCTTACGCTCCAGTCGGAATAAATGTAATAAGCAAGAATAATACCCCCCACCCCTAAAACGAGTGTCATGTTCTTTAGAAAGACTTTTCCTAAGTATTTCTCAAATTGAGATTGAAGCCTTTCCGAATTCAGTTTACTACCCATTTAATCAAATATCTACGGTTAGATTGATTTCAACTCCCAAAAAAGCTCTTTTAAGTAAACCGACCGATAATTTATCAGAAAAATCAATTGGCATATAACTGTTTACCGGGTGAATATCTGTTAACAAACCCAGATTCATATATGTATAGGCAGCCAGTTCACTACAGAACATCGTGTCTAAACTCGTCTTTTTATGGACAACTCGTCCCAAAGTTGGATTCAAAAATTCATGAACCGTGTCAGGAAAGTCAGCATCATGTATTTTAGGGATGAGCTCTTTAAAGCGGTTCAGAAGCGATGCATCTCTGTCGGTGTAGAGATGACGGATGGCACATTTACTGTCCTCTCCATGCGTGAAGTTATATTTGAGCCGTTCAGAAAGCCTAACCAACATTGGGCCCGACTTAGGAATTCCTTTTATAACATCAATAACAGGGGTTTCGGTATCGGACTCCCAGAATAAAACATTATCCAAACCAACATCCAAACCAATGTCTTCAGCCAGAACTACTATTCCGACATGCGACCAGCAGCTACCTTCAAGCGCTTCGATGCAATTACTGCTAAAATGCATACCGTGCATCAGCATAAGATCACCGGTTTGCAAGTCATTCTTAATTGACTGATAACCGGTCCTTTGTTGTTTAAGTATCATCAGTGTTTAGTAAAATAGAATCATACTACGAAACTGTCAAAATTTTCCGTTTCTACCTAATCAGGAATACAACTTTATGACCAATGGTCAAATCCTTTCTCCTGCTATATTGACACCTACTGCTTCGTAATAAGCCTTAATGTTTTTGGCTTTCTTTATGTTTTTGTAAGCTTTATGGGGATTTGAGAACAGCCTGGAGAAATATTCCCAGAAACTTTGCATTTTTAACAAAATATGCCCGGGACCCGACAAGGCCTCCTCATAATACTGAAAAAGAGTATCATGAAAACGGCTGAACTGGTCTGTCCAGTCATCCGGCAGGTGGTCATTGTCCATTTGAATCATTTTGGCTAAGAATGGATTGGCGATAACTCCCCGACCAAGTGCCCAGCATTTAATGGTTGGAAACCGATGCCTCAGTTCTCTGAATTTGATCACAGAATCAATATCCCCATTGTAACAGATTTGATGACTGGTTTGGTCAATGCATCTTTGAAACTGCTCCAAATCTACCTCCCCTTTATAAAGTTGCTTACCTAAACGGGGATGAATGACGATGCTTTTGATTTTGTGCTTTTCCAGCAGGGGCAGCAAGTCTAATATTTCATGGCTATTCTCATAGCCCAGTCTCATTTTTAGAGATATGGTGATGTCAGATTCACCCGAAACTCTTGTCAACAAATCATCAATCTTCTCTTTATGTTTTAACAAACCAGAGCCCAAACCGCGTTTGGCCACCATAGAATACGGACACCCCAGATTCCAGTTTAGTTCCTTATACCCCAACTCCTGAACATATCCGGCCACAAAAAGAAACTCCTCAGCACAATTGGTCATCACCTGAGGTATTAAATGGCCCACGCGATTATTCTCCGGCAAAAGGTCCCTTCGATAAGAATTCTTTATCTCCGGCTGCCCCGGTAATCTAATATAGGGGGCATAATAAGCATCTATTCCACCAAAAAACTTATCTACTGCATTTCTAAACCGGAAATCGGTAAATCCCTGTAAAGGAGACGACAAAAGGGTAAAACTCATATAACCACTGACTTAAAAAAACAACAATTCATCAACATACGCTAAAGGTAGTCATGTATGAGCATGATACCGTTTTAATTGAAAGGGTAAAAATACAAACACTTTTTTCTAAAACCTTGTTGCTTTCACGATGAGGTTGTCCATAAAGTTATGGGTTTCGTATTTTTTTGTCATTCTGAACGCAGAGAAGAATCTCGTAGTCAATAATCTCCAAGACCATGAGCCGCGCAATACAAAAGCTGTGGTGACTTTTTAGACAACCCCAGGCAATAAAACAAAACATCTAAAATTGGCCCCCATTCAGGCACGGGCCAATTATTTGGGGTAAAGGAAAGTTCGTTTCAAGAACGCAAGTCATCTTTTCTCAAACAATAAGTTTTTCCGGTCAGTAATGTGATTTTTGGGGCTCATCACCAATATGGGTGCCTATTTGAAATATTTCGTTCATTCAAAAATGATATTTCTAACAATCACCAAAGGATGCGACACCTTCAGCGTCGATATTCTGTGGTTTGCGAATACCTATAAATATATGAGCCCTTCAGGCTCGGTTGCTATCAAATGTAACAGCATGCCCCCAACGTGAATCAATTATTTATAGATTTAATTTTTACATGAGAATCGACCCCCAAGCTAAGCATGCGACACCTTCAGCGTCGATATTTTGTGGTTGCGAATAACTATAAATATATGAGCCCTTCAGGCTCGGTTGCTATCAAATGTAACAGCATGACCCCAACGTGAATCAATTATTTATAGATTTAGTTTTTACATGAGAATCGCCCCCCAAGCTAAGGATGCGACACCTTCAGCGTCGATATTTTGTGGTTGCGAATAACTATAAATATATGAGCCCTTCAGGCTCGGTTGCTATCAAATGTAACAGCATGACCCCAACGTGAATCAATTATTTATAGATTTAATTTTTACATGAGAATCGACCCCCAAGCTAAGCATGCGACACCTTCAGCGTCGATATTTTGTGGTTGCGAATAACTATAAATATATGA
>NZ_JADQBH010000308.1:19326-29881 GCF_016278715.1 Marinilabilia sp.
TATAAATATATGAGCCCTTCAGGCTCGGTTGCTATCAAATATTAAAGCATGACCCCCAAAGTTTGGTTCTATCAAATATTTAAGCATGACCCCGAAAGTTCGGTTCTATCAATTATACAGGAATGACCCCGAAGTGGGTCAAATATTTATAGATGGAATCTTTACATGAGAATCGACCCCCAAAGCGGGTCGTACCTGTTATTTCTGACTGTTTATTTTTTTCAATTTTGGTCTTTTGGAAGTGTTTTATCGGTACGCATCACAATGATGAACCATTTTTTGTATTATTATTGCCCGACAAAAGGGATGAAGCGTAAATAATTACCATTTTCTCAAAAGAACAAGAATAAGTTCTTGCATGAGAATTCTCCCGAAGCATCCGGAACTTTAATTAACATTTTGATGAAAGCATTACTCATAATATTATCTGCAACCTGGAAATTTGCTGCCACTTTCCCTGTTGCAATCTATATATTTAAGATGACTTTCATGGAGACAATTCTGTACACCAATATCGGTGGATTAATTGGTATTATTGTCTCCCTGTTCTTTTCAAAAGGTCTCATCTATTTCTGGAATAAATTGAGCTCGGGAAAAGGAAAAAGCCCGAAAAAGCCAAAAAAAAGATTCACAAAGTCCAACAGACGGTTGGTATTACTTAAATCTAAATATGGGATGCCCGGAATCGCTATTCTCACTCCGGTTCTTTTATCTATACCTCTCGGCACATTTCTTACTGCAAAATACTACCGGCACAAAAAATCAAATTACCTGTTTCTTTTTCTTGGTCAGGTTGTATGGTCGTTCATCTACACCATAGTATTAACACAATTTAAATTCAATATTTAACCCAAAACCAACCAATCATGATTAACCCGCACAAAGAACCAAAAAAGGGAACCCCGATTCAATCGAAGTTCCCTTATTTACATCATTTTCTTTTAATTCTATTTTATTTCTGCATGGTATTCCTGCAATGATTTCACCTTATACTCCCCTTTAAGTCGCTCCCGGATGCCTTCCGTTGCCGCGAGTGCTGCAGAAGTGGTTGTGATATAAGGAATATTGAATTTAATGGCATTTTTACGAATGTAGGAATCATCATATTCGCTCTCCTTCCCTTCCGGAGTGTTAATAACCAGCTGAATTTCCTCGTTTTTAATGGCATCCACGATGTTGGGTCTTCCCTCATGAACTTTCTTGATTACTTTCGACTCAATGCCATTCTTGTTCAGGAAAGCAGCCGTTCCTTTTGTTGCCAGGATGCCAAAGTTCATATTATGGAAATTCTGAGCCACTTCCACAATCTTGTCTTTGTCACGATTCCCAATCGTAATCAGCACATTTCCTTCAACAGGAAGACCTGACTTGGTGGCTTCCTGCGATTTAAAAAACGCCATTCCATAATTGTCGGCCAATCCGAGAACCTCTCCGGTTGAGCGCATTTCGGGCCCCAGCAGCGGGTCAACTTCAGAAAACATATTGAACGGAAAAACAGCCTCTTTCACGCCATAATGCTTGAAGACCGTTTCTTTAAGATTAAACGATTTGAGGTCTTTCCCCAGCAGTAAATCAGTAGCAATGGGCACCATTGAAACACCACAAACCTTGGATACCAAAGGCACCGTTCTGGAAGCTCTAGGATTGGCTTCAATGATATATACCGTATCATTGTAGATGGCATACTGTATATTCATCAGCCCTTTTACACTCATTTCCAATGCGATACGTCGTGTGTATTCTTTCATTGTATCAATATGCTTCTGAGGAATAATTACAGGAGGAATTACACAGGCAGAATCGCCCGAGTGAATCCCGGCATATTCGATATGTTGCATCACCGCCGGTACAAATGCTTCTGAACCATCAGAAATTGCATCTGCCTCTGCCTCAATGGCATCTTCCAGAAATTTATCTATCAACAAAGGACGGTCAGGAGAAACAATGGTCGCAGTTTTCACATATTGCTCCAGCATCTGTTCATCGAGAATGATGCGCATGGCACGGCCTCCCAACACGTACGAAGGACGAATCATCAAAGGATATCCGATACGATCTGCGATAATCAGCGCTTCGTCCAGCGAGCTGGCCATGCCCGATTCCGGTTGAGGAATTTCCAGTTTCTCCATGATTTGGCGGAACTGGTCACGATCTTCGGCAAGGTCGATAGTATGAGGAGATGTTCCCAAAATTTTCACGCCCGCTTCTTCAAGTTCTTTAGCAAGGTTGAGCGGTGTCTGTCCCCCAAACTGTACAATCACGCCCTCGGGTTTCTCCTGCTCATAAATGCTCAATACATCCTCAGCAGTTAAGGGCTCAAAATATAGTTTATCGGAAGTATCGTAATCCGTGGAAACAGTTTCAGGGTTACAATTGACCATTATCGACTCATAACCGGCATCTTTCAGTGCAAACGCAGCATGCACACAGCAGTAATCGAACTCGATACCCTGACCAATGCGGTTGGGGCCTCCACCCAACACCATGATTTTTTTCCGATCACTGGTCTTCACCTTATTGGGTGCATTGTAAGTAGAATAGTAATAAGCTGCATCCTCTTCCACACCACTCACGGGAACCGGTTCCCAGGCCTCATTGAGACCAAGTTTCCTGCGTCTTTCGCGAATACTCTTTTCGGGAATACCCAGCAACTGCGACAGATATTTATCGGCAAAACCGTCTTTTTTGGCCTGGATAAAAAGCTCGTCAGGAAGTTCTTTCCCCTTAAAAGAGAGAATCTCCTCTTCCAGTTCAACCAACTCTTTCATCTGGGTGATAAACCATCGGTTGATATAAGTTTTCTCGAATAACTCATCCACACCGGCACCTTTACGAAGCGCTTCATACATGATAAATTGGCGTTCACTGGTTGCGATATTGAGCATCACCATCAGTTCATCAAGAGACTTTTCGTTAAAATCTTTCGCAAATCCCAGTCCGTAGCGGTCAATTTCCAGAGAGCGAATGGCCTTGTGAAATGCTTCTTTATAGTTCTTCCCAATGCTCATAACCTCTCCCACGGCTTGCATCTGGGTACCCAGTTTGTCGGTCAGTCCGTCGAACTTTTCAAACGCCCATTTGGCAAATTTCACTACCACATAATCACCACCGGGTGTATATTTTTCCAGCGAGCCATCGCGCCAGTAAGGAATCTCATCAAGCGTTAATCCTCCGGCCAACAATGCAGATACATAAGCAATCGGAAATCCGGTAGCTTTACTGGCCAGAGCTGATGAGCGCGATGTACGGGGATTGATCTCAATCACCACTATCCGGTCAGTCACCGGGTCATGGGCAAACTGTACATTCGTTCCGCCAATCACACCAATATCTTCCACAATGCGGTATGCGTAATCTTGTAGCCGCTTCTGCAAGTCCTGAGGAACAATGAGCATTGGAGCAGTACAAAACGAATCTCCGGTATGAACGCCAATGGCATCCACATTCTCGATGAAACAAACCGTTATCATCTGATTTTTGGAGTCACGCACCACTTCCAGCTCCAGTTCCTCCCAGCCAAGCACAGATTCTTCCACCAATATCTGGCTCACCATACTGGCCGCAATGCCGCGCGCAGCTATAGTACGCAGTTCTTCCAGGTTATAAACCAGGCCGCCGCCTGTACCCCCCATTGTGTAAGCCGGACGAATAACAACCGGATAACCCAGTTCTGCAGCAAAAACTTCAGCATCCTCAACCGTTTCAACGGCTTTACTTTTCGGCATATCAATATTAAGGGAAAGCATGGAGTTTTTAAACTCGGTACGATCTTCTCCTTTCTCTATGGCTTTCAGATTTACACCAATTACTTCCACCCCATACTGCTCCAAAATACCTTTATTGGCTAATGTCAACGACAGATTCAAAGCTGTCTGCCCCCCCAGGTTGGGCAATAAGGCATCAGGACGCTCCTTTTTTATGATTTCAGTCAGCGCATAAACGTTGAGCGGCTCAATATAAGTTACGTCTGCCGTGGAAGGGTCAGTCATAATGGTAGCGGGATTGGAATTTACCAGAACAATCTGATAACCAAGCGCCTTCAGGGCTTTACAGGCCTGGGTTCCGGAATAATCAAATTCACAAGCCTGCCCGATAATAATGGGGCCCGAACCGATAATCAATACTTTGTGTATGTCATTTCTTTTAGCCATAGTTTTTATTTTTGAGTCGATTATGATTACAAAATCTGATAACTTCTTGCATTTTCCATCAAAAAAATAACAAATAGTTAATCTTAACCCCACAAAAATAAAATTTATTAACTGGTAGCGGGTTATTTTTTCTTTTTTTTGACAGTTGGTTTATTTATCAGCGATTTGATTTCAATAGATCGTTAGATTTTCGGATATTAAATGTTAGATGGATTGTATCAAATTGAAAAAACAACTATTTAATACCTTGAATGTTTTAATTTCAAACAAATCATTGTCAGGTTATTACGAAGGTTCAACGAAGTATTTTGATTTCTGAAAGCAAAAAAAACACCCCATTGTTTCTACAATGGGATGTTTTCCGCTATCACTAAAACCCACAATTTTAAATTTTTACTCAGTGCCTTTTTTGGTTTCAATAATTACTACTCCGTTGGATCCCCTGCTTCCGTAAATTGACGACCCGGCATCTTTTACCACATCAATACTAGCTACCTGACATGGATTAATATGACCTATAGACCTTACTGTCACACCATCCAACACGTACAATGCGCAGCTGGATAGATTAATTGAGTTGGTGCCCCGGATTACCACTTCCGCGTCTGCTCCGCGTCCCCGCACTTCCACACCCGCAAACCGACCACGAATTAGTTCAAAAATATCGCTGTAGTTACAAAAATCATCATCTTTGGAATCCATGTGTGAAACAGAATTTATCAAATCGCTCTCTGAAACATATCCATAGCCAACAGCCAGTTTTTTGTTTTCAGGAGTGGGAATAAACTCCACCATTACAAAAAGAGAATCCTTAACTTTGTCATTTATACGAACCCGCTCGTTGCGGAACACTTTCCCTTTGAAAAGCAAAACATCCTTTTCCATGGTAACAATGCTGAATTTTCCTACCGAATCGGTATTAATCCCGGCTCCACTCTTCTTGGCACGTATTTCAAAATTTGCAACGGGCAGATTATCCAGGGTGGTTACCTGACCTTCCACGATTCTGGTCTGGGCATTCATCGAAATACCAGACATCATAACCAGTACAAGAATAGTTACTAAAATAGTTTTCATAGTTGCCTCCTTTATATTTAAATTAATTAGGGTTAACGACCTTCTTTATTCGCTGTATATATGAACAATAATAATCATTTTGGTTTAATTCCTGATACATTTCCACTCCATTTGTATATAAGACAATAAAATTCCTTAAAACCCTTATTCAACACTTTTAACCACATTACAAATGACTATTGCCCGGGAATAATGAAAAGATAAGAATGAGACTGCTTTCCCTATATTAAAAATCGTAAAACCAAATAAGGAGCATAAGATGGTTAAGATAAAAATGAGTTTGCTTCACTGCGTTCGCAACTTGATGAAGAGACATGGCAATCTTTTTTCATGAAATAAGTAATTCCGGATAATAGTCGTTTTATTCCTATTTTTGCGCAAAAGAACATTCATGACGCAAAAAAACATTCACATATTTTCCCCCGGACCTCATAACACTCTTGTAAACCAATATGGTGAGATTGTACCTCCTCCGCCCGGCTGGGAATTTCTCCCGGCAGGTGATGCCGGAGTGACACGAAAAGTTACTTCAAAGAACAATTTCTGGAGGGTTGAGAAAAAGAAAGGACGACGCACCATTTCTCTGGGTATCTGGGCGCCTGCCGAAACCATAAAAAAAGCTAAAGAGGAGATGTCAGCCACCCGTGAAACAGAGACCTATAAAAAAAGACAGGAATACGCTGCTCAGCGACGGGACAAAAAACAAGTTAAATACAAAGAAGAATTTCTTGAAGCAGTGGAAGTCTTTCTGAACTTCCACCCAATTCACACAAACATCCAAAAAAGAATTGCTGTTGCCGTCACCGAACACGCCATCCCAATAGGCAGTGGAACGGTAGCCCGTACATCTATGATTCCACTGGAAGAGAGAGCCGCCCGTGCCGTCATTGCCTGGATGCGTCACCGCACAACAGCCTACGACAACCTGCCGATCAGACGCATCAAAGGGGAAAGAAGAAGAGTCCGTCGCATATTAGCCGGGCAATCGGTGACAGTTCTCCAAAAATACCGGGAAGGGAAACCTCTGGAGGAAAATTGTCCGCTCAGGCAGGCATTAAAACAAAATAAAAGGGACTGACTCCCCGAAAAACGATACAGTCAGTCCACAATTAAAAAGAAAAGTAGTGATTACAATAGATCGTTAGATTTTCAGATATTAGCTGTTAGATGGATTGTATTATACTGAAAAACAACTATTTAACACCTTAAGTATAGTGACTTTAAACAATTGACTGACAGGCTTTTACGATAACTTAACGGTATATTGTATTAAAAAGTAGCTTTCAATACAAAGAAAATATCTTCTGCCTCAGGATTTGAAATTAATGATGCTTCTATCGGTAAGGAGATTTGTTCGTTAATGGCAATGGTTCTTCCCAGTTTCAGCCCCACATTTACCAGCGCGGCATCTGCAGCATAGAGGCTTTGTGAAGGGGTACCGCCAGCAAAACCGGACAATTGATAACCATCATTCAGCTGCCAGTTGTACTTGGCTTCAAAATAGGTCGAATAATTATTTTCTCCTTCCACATCACGGTCATTTCCATAGAAAAAAGTGGCAGCGGTAAGAGTCAACGGACATTCCTGTCCAAAATAATAGTTCAGGGTGCCTTCCAAAGCATGCGTGGTCGTTTCACGGTCCCAGTTAAAATGGTCGGCTTCGGTCAAATCCAGTTCATTTTCATTGTAATAGTCGCTGAGGGTCAAGGTAAAATTGCCCAAGCTGTATCCTGCATAAAAATCCACCTCTGCATATTTATCGGAAAAACCGTAGCTGGCCCAGGCTCCGGCAAAAAAGTTACCTGCTGTCAGTCCAAGGGTGGGCTGAACATTCACATTGGGGCTGTAGAGCAAACCCCTCCACACATAACGGCTGACCAAATCGGCATTGACAGAAACATTTACTTTGTTCTTCGTGGTTTCTGTTTCATTTTGTGCCATCAGGATATTTCCTGAAATCATAAATAGTACTATGAATGAAATTATTCTTGTCATTGTTTTATGGTTTAAAAAATTATTCTTTTTTGTCTAAAAGACTTTTTCATAAAGCATTAGATTGCTTCACTTCCTTCGCAATGACGTTCTTATTCAAGAAATTAGTGGATGGGTGGTTTGCGTGGGATTTTCGGAAAAACCGAAAACCTCACCCATACCACCCGTAAATCCCATTTAATTAGTGTCTGTCCATTAATTACCACTTGCTGCGTTACGCTTGCCGCCAAAATACTCATCCCGAAGAATCGGGACTGCGCTTTTGGCGGCTTCGCAAGCCCCCGAAAAAAAATAGGGGCAGGCTTTGCAATTGGCATTTTCTGACCAGACACATGACTAATAACAAACTTTGCTAAGTTTATTGACAGTCTCTAATTACAGTTCATTGCAAGTAAAACGAAGCAATTTTTTGGAAAACATGTTTCTCCTCTTAAGCTATCGCTTTGTGAAGCTTCCGGGCCGGCGCATATTTCTGTGTCAGACGCGAAACCACCATAATAGTAATCAATCCGATGACCATGGAGTAAGTTCGGAATGGGAACAGTACTACCCCGTCCTGTATCATCGGATAGTCGATAAATGTAGGAATGCCCAAAGTGGGATCTCCACCTCCCAGTCTTAAGATAAGTGCAATGGCAAAACCGGCAAATGAACCCATAGAATTAGCCTTTTTATCGTAAAATGAAGTGACCAGCTGCGGGAAAAGCAGTACATATACAAAATCACTGCACAAAAACCAAAGCGCATAAACACTGGTAATTTTCAAAGCCAACAATGTGGCAGCAATACCTATGATCCAAATGCTTTTTTTGATCACTTTGGTGAGATTTACCATACTCATTTTTGGCTTTATCAACGGACGATAAATATTCCATGAAGCCATGGACGAGGCGGAAAGAATGGAGCTGTCAACAGATGACATTACAGCAGCTGCAATAGCTCCGAGCCCAACCAAACCCACAGCCCCCGGAGTCAGATAACGAATCACATAAGGCAGAATCAAAGCGGAATTTTCCGGTGCTGATGCTGCACCTAAAGCCTCCCAGGACTCCACTGATGAACCCACAATACCTAACATCACAGGAGGTATGGCGGCCAACAAACAAACAAAACCTGCAATAATAGACAGTCTGACAGCTGTTTTAGGATTTTTGGACGACAGAACCCGCTGAAAATAAACCTGCCAAGGAATACCACCAAAAATAAGTAACAAGGCATAGTCCCACCAGTTGAGGTAATAATCGCCAAGGGCCTCTTTGGACGGTAAGAAATTGGCCAGTGAACCCATTTTGGTCTGATAGGCTTGCCATGCCTGATCCCATCCGCCAACACTGTCGAAGGCAAAAGGCATGACAATAATCAATCCAATAAAAAGCAACCCCAACTGAACCACATCGGTGAGGGCTACTGCCCACAGTCCTCCAATAGCAGTATAAATGATTGCTATAACTGAGGACACAACAATAGCTGTCTGAATATCAAGACCCAAAATGGTCGCAAAGGTGGCTCCCAGAGCCGTGAGAATAGCTGCTGTCCAGAAAATTTCACCCAACAGGGCAGGAAAAAACAACACCGTCGACATCCGCTTTCCAAATCGTTGAGAAAGGGGATCCAACATGGTTTTAAATTCATAAGAACGCATCTTACGTGCAAAAAACAGACCTCCCAGAATCAGACTGAGTCCGTATCCCCATGGTGCCTGAACCCACACCAGTCCGTAATTCGAATCATAAGCATATTCTGCGGCTCCATTAATATAACCGCCACCAACCCAGGTAGCACTCATGGTAAATATTCCGATCCATAAAGGAATGCCTCGTCCGGCAAGCATGACATCGGTGGTGGTTTTGGTTTTTTTAAGCTCTGCAGCATAGGTGCCCATATAGAAAATTACACCATAAAAGAATATCATGGAAAAGAAGCCGGGCCAAAACACATCTGAATCAGTAAAGAAAAACAAATATCCGCCAGCAGCGGTAAGTGCCAGCATCAAAACAATGGTGGGCCATAAGTTTTTTACAATTGATCGGTCAATACTCATCTCGTTTTCTTATAAAATTTAAAAATTGATCATTTCACCTGACAAGGATTTATACATCCCAAATAGATTAACGATCTAAAAAAAATCATTAGAATTTTTTTTGCAGATATCACTGACCATCAGTCATGGCAATCTCTCTGCAAAATAAGCTTAGAAGCAGGGCAGCAGAAATCCGTGTATCAAGTCTGTTTTGAAACATTCCCTGCTGTTGATGAGTTATGTCGGTCTGGACTTGTAGTGGTAATGGCTGAGATTGAAGTTGTTTTTGTAATCAGACAAACAATTGTCAAAACTTAATAGAATTAGTGCTTCTGATGAAAAAATCATGTTGGTTTTTTTAAGTTAAAGCGAAGATGCCTCCTTCTGATTTCCTGTCTTATGGAATTTGCACGTAAACAGTCGTCAGTTCGATTTTCAACCATTGCATGTACATTCTCCAAAAAAACAGGGGCATCTTCACTTGTAATCTATGAATTGTCGGGAACAGAAATTATATCTACCCCCTATCAGTCATTTTGTGCGGGAGCCTCAGGCTTTTTGCCAAGAATCATATCGGCAGCTTTTTCAGCAATCATCATCACCGGCGCATAAATGTTACCATTGGTGATGAAAGGCATTACCGAAGCGTCCACCACGCGGAGGTTTTCCACTCCGTGCACTCTTAGCTGGTCATCCACCACGGCCATATCATCAAAGCCCATTTTGCAGGTACAGCTGGGATGGTAAGCACTCTCACCATCGCGGGATACCCATTCCAGGATTTCCTCATCGGTTTCCACGCCTTTGCCTGGCGACAGCTCCTTGCCACGATACTTACTCATAGCCTCAGTTTCGATAAGTTTCCGGGTCTTACGAATGGCTGCAATCCAGTCTCTTCGTTCACTCTCGGTAGAGAGATAATTAAAGAGAATGCTGGGTTTCTTATAGGGATTATTCGACTTTATTTTTACCCGTCCGCGCACATCAGTATTCATGGGGCCTACATGCAACTGGAAACCGTGACCCTCAGCAGGCGCCGTTCCATCGTAACGAATGGCCAGTGGCAGAAAGTGATACTGAAGGTCAGGATATTTAACATCTTCACGACTTTTGATAAAGCCACCCGCCTCAAAATGGTTGGTCGCTCCCGGACCTTTGCGACGGAACAGCCAGTCGAAACCTATTTTCGGGGCACGCCACGGACTCAGCGATTTGAACTCACTGATGGGTTCTTTGCAAGCCCACTGAACATATACTTCCAGTGATCCTGAAGATTCTCGCCCACACCAGGAAGGTGATGCACCACATCAATGTT
>NZ_JADQBH010000118.1 GCF_016278715.1 Marinilabilia sp.
TATGGCCACTAATACGGACACTACAGCACAAATTAACAAGGAGATGACAATGGCCCGTCCAACGTTTTTATGCGGATTTTTGACTTCGTCACCGCTGTTTGTGATGGTGGTAAAGCCGGCATACGCCAGAATGGCAAGGGCCAGAGCACCAAGGTAGCTGGCGATAGAATAATTTTCAGGGATTTTAGAAGGAACAGCGCTCTCAAAAGAAAAACTGGCAGCCCATAAACCGCCGATGGCAAAAATGGCAATGCCGCCTACTTTCAAAAGAGCCATTACAAACGCTGATTTTTGTATGAATTTGTTGCCGGCTATATTGATCAGGAAGGTGCCAATTAACAGCAAAACACCCAGAATCGGTATCCAAAAGCTGTTGTCTCCGGCATCAAATAACTGCATGGTATAGGAGCCAAATGTCCGGGCCACCAGACTTTGATTGATGATCATGGCAAAAGCCATCAGCAGGGCAGAACCGGCAGTGATTGTTGATTTGCCATAAGCTTTCTGCAAAATCATTGCTATGCCTCCGGCCGATGGGTAGCTATTCGATACTTTTATATAAGAGTATGCGCTAAATGCTACAATGATTGCCCCAATGAAGAATATGACAGGAAATAAAGCTCCGGAAAGTTCGGCCACCTGGCCCAGCAGGGCAAAAATAGCTGCACCGATCATCACGCCGGTGCCTAATGAAACAGTTCCCGTTAAGCTTAAGCTGTTTTTTTTGTATTCACTCATTGCTTTTGATTAGTTTTTTTCCAGTTCAGCTTTCTTTTCTTCAAACTCCTCTTTTCCAATTTCTCCTTTGGCATAGCGATCTTTCAAAGTTTCCATTGCGGAACTGTTTCTGTTTCTACTCTCAGGAGTGCCAGTGTTTTTTTGAAAAATATCACCTCTTCCTAAGGTTACAATTAAAGCAACTACGAGTATTAAACCGATAATCCAACCAAACATCATAAATTTAACCTGAATAATTCATAAATAATTTATTACGATGATCAACCAACTGCGAAATATGAACGTCCTCGATAAAATTGATTTGAAAATAGTCCACTATTTCCTTCATCAATTTCATCTGCGGTTGTCCATATTTCTTGCTGTTTGACCATCTCATTACAAAAATTCATGAATTAATCAGGTTAAAATTTATTTTTTTAGTTATCAATACATATTTACTTGAGATTCATCCCTGATATGTTTCATATTTCCGGGGAAAATTTACATGATTTTAATGAATCCAATGTAAAACGAACTGAGCTATGGTTTTGTTTATAAAAACATTAACCACATCATTCCAATCATTGCAGCGCCCCCCAGACCCCACATCATTGCATTATTGTTTTCTTAAACGTAATGCATTAGAAATGACCGATACCGAACTAAAACTCATAGCGGCAGCTGCGATAATCGGACTGAGTAAAATTCCGAAAAACGGATACAGGATTCCGGCTGCAACAGGAACGCCGAGTGAATTGTAAATAAAGGCAAAGAACAAATTCTGCTTTATGTTGAGCATTACCTTGTGGCTTAATTCACGGGCCCTTACAATGCCATCCAATTCACCTTTTACCAGTGTCACTTCGGCACTTTGCATGGCAATGTCGGTTCCGGTTCCCATGGCAATGCCCACATCTGCTTGTTCCAGAGCCGGAGCATCGTTGATTCCATCGCCGGCCATAGCTACTTTTAGTCCCTGGGCCTGCAATTCTTTTACTTTTCTGAATTTGTCATCAGGCAGGCAGTCAGCTTCAAAACCGTCCAGTTTTAACTCATCGGCCACGGCTTTCGCCGTAAATTCATTGTCGCCTGTAAGCATATACACTTTCACGCCCAAGCTTTGCAGATCCCGAATTGCTTTGGCTGAAGATTCTTTAATGGTATCAGCGACGCTCACAATCCCCTCAACTTCATTATCAATTAAGAGGTACATAACCGTTTGGCCGGTCAATTGCCATTCTTTTACCATCTCCTGTTGTTCCTTCGAAAGTGTTGCGCCAAAATCATCAGACAACCGGCTGTTGCCAAGGCCAATATTTTTTCCATCCAGAATTCCTTTAACGCCCTTTCCGGTTACTGCTTCAAATTGTTCAACCTTTTGCAGCTTAATCCCCTTTTCTTTTGCCCCTTTTACAATTGCTTCCGCAACCGGATGTTCACTATTGGCATCAACAGATGCTGCTATTCTGAGAATATCTGTTTCATTCAAATTTCCGAATGAGTGAAACAATTTTAAGGCAGGTTTTCCTTCCGTTATTGTTCCTGTTTTGTCGATAATAAGGGTATCTACCTTATTCATTTCTTCTATGGCACGAGCATCTTTTACCAAAACGCCGGCCTGGGCCATTCTTCCCGAACCTACCATGATAGACATAGGGGTTGCCAGTCCCAGAGCACAGGGGCACGCTATTATAAGCACGGCAATTGCATTGACAAAAGCGTACGCATAAGCCGGCTCGGGTCCCCAGATTGCCCAAACTGCAAAAGTCATAATGGCAATACCGATGACAATTTGTACAAAATACTTTGCCACAACATCGGCTAGTTTTTGAATGGGAGCACGTGAGCGGCTGGCCTGATTGACCATTTCGATGATTTGTGCCAGAAGGGTATCATTTCCCACCTTTTCAGCTTTCATTTCGAAAGAGGTATTTCCGTTGATAGTTCCTCCGGTAACTTTGTCATTTTGAGATTTATCCACCGGGATCGGCTCCCCGGTAATCATACTTTCATCTACAACAGCATTACCTGTTGTGAGCACACCATCGACCGGTATTTTTTCCCCGGGGCGTACCCTTAAAATATCAGCTTCCTGCACTTCTTCGAGAGGAATTTCAGTTTCTTCCCCGTTGCGGATAACTCTTGCCACCGGTGGCACCAAATTCAGCAAGGCCTTGATGGCGGAATTGGTTTTGCTGTGAGCCCTGAGTTCGAGTACCTGACCTAATAACACCAGCGTTAAAATAACTGCTGCAGCTTCAAAATAAAGATGGACATTTCCGTTTGCATCTTTAAATTGCT
>NZ_JADQBH010000227.1 GCF_016278715.1 Marinilabilia sp.
GAATAGACCACTTCGCCGTTTTTGTCCATGATGTTGGTCTTGCTTTCCTTTCCATTTACAATAAACGGCACAAGAGCGGAGCTGCCAATGTCGGAGAGGTCACGGTACAGGTCGGTAAAGAGGTTGGGCTTTTCAGATAAGAAGACAGGTTGCATACCCTGTTTCACGCCATAGCGAATAAGAGCGGCAGCAGTTCTCCCTTTTCCAATCCCGGTCTGGTCACCCACAATGATACCCTGACTGCGTTTTTCAATATTGTAGATAGCCAAGGCAACGGCATCAATCTGTTCGCAGCTCAATGCCTTGACCATTTCGTCATTGTTGTAATCCAGTTTTTCCGAGACAAAGTCAAACAGGGGTTGCCCAATGCTCTTTTTGATTTTCCGGATGGCAATGTGCATTTCATGGCCCATGCTGTCGGGTACGGTAGTATCCAGAATAAAACCCTTTTCGGCTGCCGGGATATAAGCCATGCCAAGTCCTTTGTGACCCAACATGCCTTGCAGGTACTCATGCTCGTTTTGGGCCAGTCTCTTAGTGCGGACAAAGGTTTTATTGTCACTGGGCGTAAATCCCAATTCTACCAAACGGGAAGAGATATGCCGGGGTGGTTTTTGACTAAACTTTATGGTAATGCTGCTTTTTTGGAATTTAATGTCTGACTTCATAGCTACTTGGTTTCGGAATGTTGAATCTGTTTTTGCTTAATCAAAATGGCTTTGGCCCGGAGCTTCATTTGACTCTTGTTGTTGGTAATGTCTAAACCTACCCGTTCCCAGAGTTCTTCATGGGTATCGACCACGGTGCTGTGGAGCTTGTTTTTAAGCGGGGCAGCTCCCTCTGGTTTCTCTTTAGCCCCGTTAATCAGGATTAGCCGGGTATTAAAGGATGTGCCCTGCCGGGAATAGAGCTTTTTGCCGTTGATGGGGATGATGTCTTCCACTACGAAGAAGTGATAGAGGTAGTTCAGGAAAATGCGGTTATGACCGGCTGTTACCCGTCCCTGATCGTCCCAAGTGGTGTGTCCTCCAATGATGATAGCTGCCTTACCACTATCTTTCATGCACCGCAGGGCTGCCAGACACATGGCATGTTCCAATCGTTTAATGCGGAAATTGCCAAACAGGATAAGCTCGGACAAAGAACCGAAAGGTGGATTGGTTACCACACCGTCAAACTTGTTGGAAAAAGCCATGGGCGGATTCAGAGCATCCCAACTGCTGACCTTGGCAAAGGGCTGTTCTTTAAGGTTGCCCAGTCGCACATCGTCCAACTCGTTCACATAAGTCTGGTGGTACGGCAAGGCAATGGTCAAAAGCCCGTTTCCTGCCGATGGCTCAAGATATAGTGGTTGGATTTCGCTCTGCTGCGGATGGAGATGAGCATTGCCCACAATCTTTGAAGCTTTCCTACCTTTTACAATGTTTTTAAAAGCTTTGTACCCTGAAAGTTTATCCCGTCTCAGCACATAGCTGGAAGCCAGGAACGAGATAGGTGCAGGTGTGGAATACTGCTGCATCAACACGCTCATGCTGGTGCGCATGGACAGGTTAACCTGTGACTGATAAAGGGCTACAATATCCAGATACTTCTCATAAGTAGAGAGTGAGCTGCTGTGGGCAATCTCCCGGGCATTGAGCACAATGGCCAGCTCGGTAAATTCCTTGACCAAATTTTTGTTGGTGATGCCAAAACTTTTGGCAAGACTTTCAATGGTGGTCTTGGAATGCCGGATGCCAGCCCTAAGCTCCGCCCGTATCTTTGATATGTAGCCGCTTTTATCCATTCAAAGATTACTGAAGAGTGATGGTACGGTCGGTAGCATTTTTAAAGGTTAGCTTCAGATTGTTTCCTGCAACATTAACCGAAAGACTTTCAACATCTGCATCCACGAAGTTCTTCATGAAGTTGATTTGAAAATTCAGAATCTCAGTCAGCTTAGCTTCCCAATCCTCTCCTGCAAAAAGTCCTGTCTCAGCATATATCTGGATGAACTTTTTTAAGAATTCAGGGATATTCTGAAGGTTCTGGTTCCAGTCAGCCCCTACAGTGGCATTTCGCTCAATACTGACCAGCTTCTCCCGATCTTCCTGTGGATAAGTGTTCTTCAAAGTGTTGGCCTCAATAGCTGCGGCCTGTTCCAAAGAAATGGTAACCGGCTTGTTTTGAACGTTGGTATTCCAGTCGGCTCCAACAGTTGAATTGGCTTCAATCCCTGCCAGCTTTTCTTCATCTATTTGTGGATAGGTGCGCTTTTGGCTGTTGGTTTCAATGGCCTCAGCCTGTTCCGGGGAGATAGTCACAGGTTTGTTCTGGACATTAGTTTCCCAGTCAGCTCCTACAGTAGCATTGGCTTCTATTCCGGCTAATTTCTGCTCATCGAGTTCCGGGTAATTTCTTTTGGCAGTATTGGCTTCAATAGCTGCTGCCTGCTCTGGAGTGATGGTAACCGGTTTATTTTGAACATTGGTGTTCCAGTCAGCCCCAACGGTTGCGTTGGCCTCAATGCCGGCAAGTTTTTGCTCATCTAATTCCGGGTAATTTCTTTTGGCAGTATTGGCTTCAATGGCTGCGGCCTGTTCCGGGCTGATGGTTACCGGTTTATTTTGGATATTCGTGTTCCAATCTGCTCCAACGGTTGCATTGGTTTCAATCCCTGCAAGCTTCTGCTCATCAGTTTCCGGGTAGCTTCTTTTGCTTGTGTTGGCTTCAATAGCCGCTGCCTGTTCCGGTGAAATGGTAACAGGCTTATTTTGAATATTGGTATTCCAGTCAGCTCCAACCGTTGCATTGGCTTCAATACCGGCCAGTTTTTGTTCATCCAATTCCGGGTAACTACGCTTTTGGTTGTTGGCCTGTATATCCGCTGCCTGCTGGGTGCTGATGGTTACCGGTTTGTTCTGCACATTGGTGTTCCAGTCAGCTCCAACGGTTGCATTGGCCTCTATGCCAGCCAGCTTTTGTTCGTCCGTTTCGGGGTAGCTTCGTTTA
Source organism: Marinilabilia sp. (assembly GCF_016278715.1). Classification (GTDB taxonomy): domain Bacteria; phylum Bacteroidota; class Bacteroidia; order Bacteroidales; family Marinilabiliaceae; genus Marinilabilia. The sequence goes on from NZ_JADQBH010000227.1 coordinate 2,992, forward strand.
ATGGTGTTGGCTTCAATGGAT
>NZ_JADQBH010000244.1 GCF_016278715.1 Marinilabilia sp.
TCAATAAAAATTTAAACGCAAAGACGCGAAGACGCAAAGTTTTTATTTGGAGAGATGACAAAAGAGGTACTTAATAATATTTCCTCGCAGATTATAGGAGGAGCAATTGAAGTTCATAAGGAACTTGGTCCCGGACTTCTTGAATCTGTTTATGGTGCCTGCCTTGCTCATGAGTTGAGAAGTAAAGGATTGCTTGTAGAGGAGCAGGTACACTTGCCATTGGTCTATAAAAACGAGTCTTTAGAGAAGGATTTTGTTCTGGATTTATTAATTGAAAAAGAGGTGATTGTTGAGTTGAAAGCGGTTGAAGATGTACATCCGGTTCATGAGGTTCAGTTGGTAACTTACCTGAAAGTGGCAAATAAGAAGCTTGGGTTACTGATCAACTTTAATGTCCCTGTCTTACATAAGGGCATTTACCGGAAAGTCAACAACCTTTAAAAATAAACTCAGCGTCTTAGCGCCTCTGCGTTAAAAATATGTTATTATGAGACCAGATTTTTCAAAAATAGAAATCAAGGGCGATAAATGCCCGATTGATGCCAAAAGCTGGGAACAGAAAAAGGGTATCAAAAAAGACTGGGTTACACCTGAGCGTATTCCGGTGAAAGCAGTTTACAATAAAATTGACCTGGAGGGTATGGAGCATCTGAACTATGCCGCAGGTTTAGTTCCTTATCTTCGCGGACCCTACTCGGCCATGTATGCCATGCGTCCCTGGACCATCCGCCAGTATGCCGGTTTTTCAACCGCTGAAGAGTCCAATGCGTTTTATCGTCGTAACCTGGCGGCGGGTCAGAAAGGCCTTTCTGTAGCTTTTGACCTGGCTACACACCGGGGTTATGACTCTGACCATGAGCGTGTGGAAGGTGATGTGGGTAAAGCAGGTGTGGCTATTGACTCTATCCTGGACATGAAAGTGCTTTTCGACGGTATTCCGTTGAACAAGATGTCGGTTTCTATGACCATGAACGGTGCTGTATTGCCGGTAATGGCTTTCTATATTGTGGCTGGTCTGGAGCAGGGTGCCAAACTCGAAGAGTTAAGTGGTACCATTCAGAACGATATTCTGAAAGAGTTCATGGTGCGGAACACTTACATTTATCCACCTGAATTCTCTATGCGCATTATTGCTGATATCTTTGAATTCACTTCTCAGAAGATGCCTAAGTTTAACAGCATCTCCATTTCCGGTTATCACATGCAGGAGGCCGGTGCTACTGCCGATCTGGAGTTGGGTTATACCCTTGCCGATGGGTTGGAGTATCTGAAAACCGGTGTGGATGCAGGACTGGACATCGATGCTTTTGCACCTCGTTTGTCGTTTTTCTGGGCCATCGGAATGAATCATTTCATGGAGATTGCCAAAATGCGTGCTGCACGTATGCTTTGGGCCAAGATTGTGAAGCGCTTCAATCCTAAGAATCCTAAGTCTTTGGCTTTGCGTACGCACTCACAGACTTCCGGATGGTCACTTCAGGAGCAGGATCCTTTCAACAACGTAGGTCGTACCTGTGTGGAAGCGATGGCTGCCGCTTTGGGACATACCCAGTCGTTGCATACCAATGCATTGGATGAGGCTATTGCACTGCCTACCGACTTTTCAGCTCGTATTGCACGTAATACTCAGATCTACATTCAGGAAGAAACCAAAATTACCAAGGCGGTTGATCCCTGGGCTGGCTCTTATTATGTGGAAGCTCTGACTAAGGAGTTGGCTGAAAAAGCCTGGGCACATATCGAAGAGATCGAAGAGATGGGCGGTATGACCAAAGCCATCGAAACCGGCTTACCAAAAATGCGTATCGAAGAGGCTGCTGCTCGTACACAGGCTAAGATCGATAGTGCCAAACAGGTGATTGTCGGGAACAATCGTTACCGTCTGGAGAAAGAAGACCCGATCGATATCCTGGAAATTGACAACACCGCTGTTCGTAAATCTCAGCTTGAGCGTTTGGCTAAGTTGCGTGCCGACCGGAATGAAGAAGAGGTAAAAGCTTCGCTGGCAGCAATTACTAAAGCTGTTGAAACCGGTGAGGGGAACTTACTTGCTCTGGCAGTAGATGCTGCTCAGAAACGTGCTTCTTTGGGAGAAATTTCTTATGCTTGTGAAAAAGTTGTTGGAAGATATAAAGCTGTGATACGTTCAATTAACGGAGTGTACTCCGCAGAGGCCGGAAATGACAGTGAGTTTGAAAAAGCTCGTGCCCTGGCTGCAGAGTTCGGAGAAAAAGAAGGCCGCCAGCCCCGTATTATGATTGCCAAAATGGGTCAGGATGGTCACGACCGCGGTGCCAAAGTGGTTGCCACCGGTTATGCCGACATCGGTTTTGATGTGGATATGGGACCCTTGTTCCAGACGCCCGCCGAGGCAGCCCGCCAGGCTGTTGAGAACGACGTTCATGTGTTGGGTGTCTCTTCTCTGGCTGCTGGTCATAAAACACTGGTTCCTCAGGTAATTGCTGAGTTGAAAAAGCTTGGTCGTGAAGACATCATGGTAATTGCCGGAGGTGTTATTCCTCACCAGGATTACCAGTATCTCTACGATTGTGGTGTAGTGGGTATCTTCGGACCCGGCTCATCAGTGTCGCGTGCTGCTATTGACATTATGAAACTCTTGCTGCAAAGTAGCGAAGAGTAAGGCGTTTCATTTGTGATATTTTTTAGTGCCCCTGCCGGATTCCGGTGGGGGCTTTTTGATTTATAAACGCGGAGGTACAATGTTTCTGGGGGCGAGAGAAGTTTGATGTACGACCGTCTTCGGGGCACAGCTCTTTAATTTTTGGAAAAGGGAGCCTGAAGGGCTCCAAAATTTAGCCCATTGAATGATACATAAAACCGGCGCCGAGGGTGTCGTATAATGACCAAGAAATAAAGTGAAAACCTCATTGGTTGAGAAATATCCGACAGTTTTCGGAGTCGGACTTATTGGTTGGGTTTTTCTAAGTAACCCGTTTTCATTTTATGGGGTTTGTGGCTGATATCTTCCCATCTATTCATAATGAACCAATAGATATTCATACAGTCCAGGTATCGGCGCTTTTCTATTAGGGAATTATTTTAATTCAGAATATTTCGTTGTAAAAATTTCTTATATTTTGAATGCCAGGATTATTGACGTAAATTGCTAGGAGAAAATAAGTAGCCGAAGGGTTGACGTTTTCTTGTTTTATGCCCCAGTGAAAGAATAACCGGTGGTTTTTGTAAAAAACCGCAGGATTAAAATTCAACTGTTTGAAAGAGCTGGTTCCAGAATAATTTGTGCTTCATTGTTATGAGTATTACCCGGCTTTTAAAACAGGGAATATTTCTTGATGAAACGAGTATGACAGAAAGTATATGAAAGGGGATTGTTCTTTTTTTTATACCATTGCCTTTCGGGTAGTAACTTAGATTGATTTTGTTTATGAAAATTTACATCAAGAATATGGTTTGCATACGCTGTCAATTGATAGTCAAGAGTGAACTTGAAAAGTTCGGAATTGAATATTCTGATGTAAAAATAGGCGAAGCCAATATTATTGGAGCTGTACCGGAAGATACTTTGGCTAAGTTGGATGGCTCTCTGAAAAAATCGGGACTTGAACTGATGAATAGTAAGAAAAGTGTTCTGGTAGAAAAAATTGCAATTGCGATAATTGAATTGGTTCATTATACCGAAGACCAGATAAAGGTGAACCTGTCTGATTATTTGAGTGATAAGCTGAATTACGATTACACTTACCTGGCCAATCTTTTTTCGGAAGTAAAAGGCATTACAATTGAAAAATTTTATCTGAAACATAAGATTGAAAAAGTTAAGGAATTGATAATTTACGATGAACTGAATTTTTCAGAGATTGCTTACAAAATGCATTATAGTAGTGTAGCACATCTGTCTAATCAGTTTAAGAAAATTACCGGTTTAACACCCTCTCACTTTAGAAAAATGAAAAGTAAAAGGCGGGATTCTCTTGAAAATGTGTGAATGATGTAAGGAAAAGCATCAAAAGTATAACACATAGTACGGTGGCGGACAATAACTTTGCTATATATAAAAAATGCAGATGATGCAAATGCAAAGCACCGAAATAGAAAAATCAAAATTGCATGTTTTGATTGAAATCATAGAGTATGTACAAAATTCTGTGGTTACTAAAACTATTATTCGAAAGACCACCGGAAATATAAGTGCTGTTGCTATTGACTCTGGTGAGGCACTGCCGGAAAAGATTCTACCTTTCGATTGTTTTCTTCAGATTATTGAAGGAACTGCTGAAGTGGTAATTGATGAAAAATCCAATATGATTAAGGCGGGTGAGGCTATTATTGTTCCTGCCCATACCTGCCATTTAGTGAAATCGAACGGCCGGTTTAAAATGATATCAACCATTATTAAAAGCGGGTATGAGACGGTTTCGATTTAACCTGCTTTATTCGTAAGTTTCGTTATGAGATAATTATCTAAAAGAATAAGTACCCAAACGCAGATTTGAGGCAGTTAATAGCCAACTATTCTCAAAAAAAAATTGATGAGGAACCGCAAAAAACTTCAAGACTGAATGTTATTTCGAACGAAGTGAAGCTATCTCAATTTTTTTTCAGTTTGTAGGGTAAGTAAATATTTAATAAAATATAGTATCATGTCAAAAGAAAAAGAGAGCCAAAAGAATAATAAAAAAGCACCTGTAAAAAGTCTAAAGGAAAAACGGGCTGCTAAGGAAGCCAAACGCGCAGAAAAGAATAAAAAATGGGAATAACAGGCCTTTCGCAATCTTGTGTTTTTTCCTGTATCCGAAATTCTTAATATGCAGTGTGTTTGTGATGTAAGTTCAGGATTCTGCTGGTTTAGTTTTTATCTTTAGCCGCTCCTTTATGTGCCAGGTTTGCCCCGATATTTCAATAATCAATAACTTAACTTAGGATTGTAATGAAATAAATTGACCGTTTTAAACAATCAATAGATCGTTAGATTTTAAGATATTAGATGCTAGATGGATTTTATTGAACATCTTGAGTTTTGTAATTTAAACAATTGACCGACAGATTGTTATGTCGGCTTGATATAGCATTGAAACTATGTAGTTTTGTTTTTAAGCAACTTGACTGGCAATTTAATGACTTTTCAAGGAAATTTAAGGGCAAAAGAATAAGTTTAAAGCGTCAGATTATTTCCGCACAATCCCTTAATAATGAACTTATGAAGATTGCTTTTATAGGAACATATCCGCCACGAGAATGTGGAATCGGAACGTTTACTAATGATTTGGTTAATTCTATGATTTTACCCCCTTCCGGACAGGAAGAACCGAATGAAGGGTTTGTGGTGGCCTTAAATGACTTTACCGATAAGTATGATTATCCCGAAGAAGTAAAGCTGACCATCCGGCAGGAGCATCAGGAAGATTATATTCAGGCTGTAAAGTTCATTAATCATAGTGGAGCGGAGGTTTGTGTTCTTGAGCATGAGTTCGGAATATTTGGTGGACAAAACGGGGTTTACATCCTTCCCCTATTGCACCGGTTGGAGGTACCATTGATTGTTACTCTGCATACAATTTTAAAAACCCCCTCTTATAATGAGAAGGCAGTTTTGCAGCAAATCTGCAAAATGGCCAACAAAATTGTGGTGATGAGCCATAAAGCCATTGAGTTTCTGGTGGATATTTATGATGTGCCCAAAGAGCGAATTGCATTTATCGATCATGGCGTTCCAGACTTGCAGTTCAGTTCCGGGAAGTCGAAAAAAGAGTTTAAACTTGAGCATAAGAAAGTATTGACAACGTTTGGTTTTATTGGCCGCAATAAGGGTATTGAAACGGTAATAAAAGCCTTGCCGAAGGTGATCGAAAAGCATCCCAATGTAGTTTATATGATTCTGGGCAAAACCCATCCTAACGTGTTGAGGCATTCTGGTGAGGAATACCGCATTTTCTTAATGCGATTGGTAAAAAATCTTCAAGTGGAGAAAAATGTGGTTTTTTTAAATGAGTATTTAAATGTTAAAGATTTATTTAAATACTTGTCGGCCACAGATGTATATATAACTCCCTATTTAAACGAATCACAAATTACCAGTGGAACACTTGCTTATGCAATAGGTGTGGGCTCGGCGGTGGTATCAACGCCCTACTGGCATGCAGCTGAATTACTGGCCGATGGCAGAGGAAGACTTTTTAAATTCGGTGATTCAGAAGAGTTGAGTTCAGTATTAACAGAGCTGTTGGATAATCCAACCGAACTAAATAAACTTAAAACGAAAGCCGGGGAGTATGGCAAAAGAATAACCTGGCCCAAGACCGGCGAGAAATACATTGCTATTGCTAATGAAGCAATTGAGCAAGGAACTAAGGAGTCGGGAAAAAAGGATACCATATTAGATTTGCTTATTTTGCCGCCTTTTTCTTTGGATCACATCAACAGACTTACCGATGATACCGGTATTATTCAACATGCCAAGTTTGGTATTCCAAACCTGAAAGAAGGCTATTGCCTGGATGATAATGCAAGGGCTTTGCTGATGGTGTTGATGGCATACAAGCAAATAAAAGATGCTCGTTCGCTCGAATTGTCACCCGTCTATTTAAGCTATATCCATTATATGCAAAATAAGGATGGTACTTTCAGAAACTTCTTGAGCTTCAGCAGAAATTACCTGGATGAGGTTGGGTCTGAAGATTCTTTCGGACGTACCATCTGGGCCCTTGGATATTTATTGGGCAACGCTCCAAACGATGCTTATTACCAGACTGGCCGCCTGGTGTTTTTTAATGCTGCTCCTCATTTCGAGAAATTAAAATCTATCCGAAGTATTGCCAATAGCATGATTGGTATTTGTTATTATCTTAAAGCAAACCCCGGAGATGACGCCATGACCGAAAGGCTTCGGAATATGGCTCATAAGTTGATTAATCAATTTGAAGAAAATCAGTCTCCCGACTGGCAATGGTTTGAGTCATTGCTTGCCTATGACAACGGAATGCTGCCTTTGTCGCTGCTACATTCGGCAGAAATTCTGAATGAAGACAAAGTTCTGGAAGTAGCCCTTAAATCGATGCAGTTTCTTACCGAACATACGCTTAACGAAAACTATCTTTCTATTATTGGTAACGAAAAATGGTACAAAAAGAATGGAGAGCGTTCCGTGTTTGCACAACAACCAGTTGATGCCATGGCCATGGTTTTAATGTATCATCAGGCATTTCTGGTAACAAAAGACAAAGAATACCTGAATAAATTATATACTTCGTTTTTGTGGTTTCTGGGTGAAAACGATCTCAGATTGAGTTTGTACGATTTTGAAACCAAAGGCTGTTGCGATGGTTTTGAAAGTTATGGGGTAAACCGCAACCAGGGAGCCGAAAGTTCACTGGCCTATTTAATTTCTCATTTGACGGTTTTGCAGGCTTATGAAGAGTTTCATAAGATATAATTAAGTCGAGAAAAAGGGGATGTCTTTTGGGACATCCCCTTTTTCAATTATTAAATGCAATACTCAGCAGGGATTTTATAAAACTCAGATAATAAGCTATTTGCACAATCAAGAGCAGTGACCGCCATTTTCTTGTAATAAAAACTTTGGGGCATTGCGTCACTGTGTTTAGGTTTTTTTATCGGACTATTGTAATTATGAGTCGCTTCTAAATTGAAAAGGCTCTTCCTTCTATTCCATGTCTGGTTGAATTTTTATATCAATCCGACGGTTTTGTTTTCGTCCTTCAGCGGTCTCGTTGTTTGCCACCGGGTTGTTCTCTCCATGTCCCACTGAACTGATTTTGCTGTTGCCCGGCGCGTCCGAATTGGCATTCAGGTATTGGGTAACTGCATCTGAACGTTTTTGAGAAAGCACCAAATTCGAGGCGTCGCCACCAAAAGAGTCGGTATAGCCTTCCACAATTACATTGCTTTCGGGAAATATGCTTATGGCATTTTGAACTTTAGTCAGCAAGTCGAAGTTCTTTGGTTTAATTTCCGATTTGCCGGTATCAAAACCAAAACCATGCATTCTTATAATAATCTCATCTCCTGAGCGAAAAACCGATGCTTCAGTGCTGTCAAAAATCTGATAAACCTCTTCAAACTGTTGATTTAGTTTGGTTTGCTTCTCGATTTTGGCTGCCAGTTTTGCTTTTTCGTTTTCAAACTCCTGGATTTGTGATTTCATAGCGTCTGACCGCTTGTTGTTTTCATTATTAAACTCGGTGTTGAGCGCCTGATTTTGTTTTGTTAATAAATCCACGGTCGATTTTAAATGCCAGATTTCATTTTTTTTATCAAGGTTGTCAGCAATAAGCATTTTGTTGTTTTGCTGTAACTCCGAAACATGATTAATTATCTCCTGCTCAGGATTTTCTATGCCTTCATGGAATTGTGCCACAAAGCCCATTTTTTCTGCAATCCGGATAAGAGGTGTTTCATATCTTAGAATTACATCTTCCATTTCCATGTCGCTGTCATCAATTGCCGATATGGTGTTGTTAAGAAAAAGGGCGTGGTTAGCTTCATATTTGGCCTGCTTGGCCAGAATACGAGGATAATCCATATCATACCGGTTTGTTTCGAGTTCTTGTTCTGTTTCTGCCAGCAGTTTTTCTGCCTTATCGAGTGTTTTTGGAGCATTGCGGTCAACTTTCATGTCATCCGCTTTTTCCAGCAAAACACGTGTTTCGTCAAGCAAATCGGTTTTAATGGATGCTAATTCAGCTTTCCGGTACAACTCAATGGACTCGGTCGAATACTCGTATGAGTCATCCCTGTCACCTTTTTCCAGCTCGTTTGCTGCTTTCTTAAAGACTTCTTCTGCCTCATCCCACATTTCTTTTGCAAATCTATCAGCCCCTGCCGATAGTGCATCTGAACGGGCATCTAGTGAACTGGCAAAAACCAATTTGGCCGAAACACTAAAGTCTGCCGACCGGTTAAAATGGTTTATCGCCTCCACAAGCGATTCTTCAATCTTTTCAACGCCTTTTTTGTCGGCATAATGTTCTTCAGCTTCCCTGTAGTTTTCAATTCCTTTATTGAATTCTTCAGGGACTAGTAAGTCTGCCTGCATTGTTTGTGCATTATACATCGCCTGGTTAGCTTTCTCAAACAAAGTTTCCTTTGTTTGTTGTGCAAAACCGAGGCTGCTTATCATAAAAAACGATAGGCATAACAGTAGCGTAACCCCTGTTTTTCTTTTTTCATGTGTTTTCATTTTGATTGTTGTTAAGTTTATGGTCCTTTTTTCTATCCGTGACTTGGGAACCTATCCATTACATTGACAACGATGAATATTTTTTACCGTTAGAAAATGTATCGAAATGACAATGCACCGCCATCGCCCCAAAAGCCATTATAACCATACAGGTTGAAAGCAGGTTTCCAGTCTACACTTAGATTAAATGGTATCTCAGAAAAATTATACTCTAATCCCAATATTCCATCTATTCCTATAACAGTATAGGATTCTCCGGGGTCTCCCCAATATTTATTAGTATTGTCTCCATCCCAGAAACCTACGTGGCCTCCAAAACCGTAGTACCAATTTAACCGTTCGGTGTTAAAAGCCATGCCATGGATTTCGTAAAGACCTGTTATTTGAAAGCCCTTCCAGCGACTGGAAACAATTCCTTCCAACGCTGAATTGGAGCTGATAAAATGCTTGATAGTTAATCCGTTGGCGTATCCTGCCCGTATTCCAATGCCTGTGTTGTAATCCTGAGCATAGCTGAATGAGAGTAAGAATGCTGATAGTAAAATAGTTAATCCAATTTTTTTCATTTTGTGTTTTTTGGTTGTCATACGCCTGGTTTTCGATGAGACGATGTTGGTTTAAAAAACCCGTGAAATTGAGTTTGTGACAATGGGTATTAAATGGTATTAAGTTTCCGGGAAATCAGGGTCTGTAATGCTAAAGAAAAAGAACACAGATGACACGGATTTTATCAGATATACGCAGATTTTATCCCTGTTCATCTGTTGCATCCGCGTCATTTGCGTTCTATTGATTATAATCTATGAGTGTAGTATAAAGATGCATCTAAGACTGGGCTCATCTATGGTTCTACAATAATATTTCCATCAAGAGTAACAGCAGTTTGTGCTAAAGCTCTTCCGTTAAATGATGCACCAGTTTGAAAAGTGATGCCGGTCATCGACAAAATAATCCCTTCAAAATGCGATGTTGCACCAAAAGTAGCTTCACCGGCTACCTGCCAGAAAATGTTTTTGGCTTGTGCGCCATCTGCAAGAATTACATTTACAGCAGAACTCATTTTAAGGTCGCCGGAAATTTGGAAGATCCATACCGCGTCTGCTCCACCCGAAAGGGTAACATTAGTAGGTATTGTAACAGTGCTGGTCCATTTATATAGCCCTGGTTCAAGGGTTTGGCCACCAATGTTCCCGGTTCCCAGCTCAAGGAATAAAGGAGTTGGACGTCCGGCTGCATCGTTGTAAGCTGTAATCATATTTTCAACAGCTGTGGTAAGATTTATTGCGGTTGGGGCTGCCATATCTGCCGCAAATATTTGCCCTGTTACCTGGTCTGAGGTAGCATACCCGGTTGCAGCAGTCACTGCAAATCCAGTTATATAGGACGTAGCTGCCGGACTTAACCCCAAATCTCCTGTAATCGCTGAAGTGGGATTGTTGTTGATAGCTGTTTTAGCCAAAATCACATAATTGCCAGCATCTCCCAAATCTACAGCTGCCAGATTTGATGTGCCAACGCCTGTTGAAAAGGTCCATACCATATCAGCAGCAAGGGCATTTCCTGCCAAATCCTTAGCTTCGCTGGTGATAGTAGCCGTATAAACGGTTTCAGCAGATAAGGCATTTGCCGGATTGAATGTTGCTTTTAAACCTGAATAATCTACAGTACCATCAATTTCATTAGATCCCAGCTTCAATATGAATGTTGAATTATTGATTGTAAAAGGATCCATTTCTTCACTAAAAGTGGCTTCAATAGCGATATTCCGCTCAACATTTGTTGCATCGTTGAGTGGATTGGTTACAGTCGCTGTCGGTTCAGTAGCATCTGTTTCATCACTTGTAGTAAAGGTCCACGAAATATTACCTGCGAGCTCTACTCCTGCTGCATTCTCAACTCCGGTAGATAACATGGCCGTATAGACCTTGCCGGCATCTAAGATATTCGTTGGAGTAAAAGCCGCGGTTTTTCCGGAATACGTAACTTCTCCCGGGACATTTGTATCACCTTGTGTTAATGTAAATGTGGAGGTGTTGATAGTAGAAGAATTCATTTCTTCACTAAAGGTAACGGTTACTATTTTATTGCGTTCCACATCTTCGGAATTGTTTGCAGGAAAAATAGAAATTGCTGTTGGGCCTGTTATATTACCGGTTGTAAATTCCCAGACATATTCATTTTCCAGAGAATTGCCGGAATCGCTCATTGCACCAGTCGTAACTGTTCCTGTGTAAACGGTAACAGGTGCGAGGGTGACTGTTGGTTTGAAGGAAACCATTGTCCCGGAATAGGAAATTGTTCCTTCAACGGGAGTTGTTTCCTGATTAATAGTAAAAGTTGTTGAATTAAGGCTTGATGCATCCATTGGCTCACTAAACGTGACTGTTACTATTTTGTTAATAACAACGTCTGTGGCATCTACAGATGGATCGGAAGAAAGCACCGATGGGGTCATTTTTTGGTCGTTGTCACTTTCGGAACAACCACCTGTTAATACAACCGCTGCAATTGCAATTGTTGTGAGAATAATTTTTAATTTCATTATACTAATGGTCTTAATTTTGTGAAAATAATTTCATGTCAAAGGTACGTTCATCAACAGCTACAAATGTTATACAATAAAATTATTAAGTTACATGATTCACACATATTGGAATGCTCTCAAGCCTTGAATGATGAGATGAAGCAATTACTTCTGAAGGGTCACAATGATTGAAATCACTATCAGAGTGGCTGATGTAACCTGTGACAGAATTATTTTCCGGCACCTGCCATCACTTTAGTGTGTGATTATTTTGGGAAAGCCGAAGACAATTCCCAGATCGGTGTTGCTAAGCATTACATCCTTTAAAACTTTGCTCACGTATTAAAAAAAGGGGTTTCTTTGATAGCTACACATTTTGCGGCATAAAGGTACATTGCGGCGCTCCATGTTTGCCAGTCTTGCCCCATAGGCTTTCCATCCTGGGCTTTAATCCATTCATTAAATCCATAATCAAGTTTTTCCGATTGTTTTATTTTGATTAACCGGGTGAATGCAATTAGTTTTTCTTCGGCAAGTTTGTATCGTTTTGCTGAAACAAGGGCAGCGATATAAAAACCGCATATAAAAGGCCAAACTCCTCCATTGTGGTAATCTCCCGGTTTGTTATATGCTGAGTATCGTTCATGCCAGTCGGGATCTCCCGGCTTAACAAACGGGAAAAAATTGGGCGGAAGGTCGCCTGTTAATTCACCTTTTTCGCGCATTCCGGCACATTCTTCTTCAATCCACGAAACCATATCATCTGCCCGAGAAGGAGATGCAATACCTGAAAGAATGGCGATGCTGTTCCCAAGCAGGTCGAAACGCTCGCTGCTAAAGATTTTGTAAGACCAAAAGGCGTAGTAAGGTTTGTATTTAACTACCAGACCTTCGTGAACATGATTGTGCATTGAACCTTTTGTTATTGTAAAACGTCCCATTTCATTGCGTAATTTTTCTGCTTTTTCATGTTTGTCAAGAATTCGGAGATAGCTGTAAACCAATGTATTTACATAAAGTCCTTTTCCAATTACCCATTGCTCGTCCCGCCAGTCGCTTGTGGGTTGCTGTGCCACCAAGCTACGATCCGACGGACTTTGATAATCCATCCAAATCAGCGCTTTTTCAACCGCCTCAGCAAGAAAATCTGTTTCACCCGATACTTTTCTGAAAATTCCGGTTGCCAGCAAAAACAGGGGAGTGGTATCGCTGGCACCGCGATCGTCTTTGTCGTGCACAAGCGATGGTATATGACCATGTTCGGTTTGATTTTTCGCCAGTGTTTCCAATACTTTTCGAATACTTTTAAGCAATTTCTGATTATCAGAAACAGCTATGCCAAGCATAGAAATCATCAAGTCTCTTGTATAAGGCTCGGGGTATCCCCAGCCTGCTGTACGCGGAAGTCCCTGAAATGGGCCGTGGGCATTGTGGAGCAGCACTTCCAGTGCGGCGTTACAGGCTTGTTGAATTTCTTTTTCGTTATTGGTTTTCATGGCTCTGTCTTATTAATAGTTTGAATGTCAATGACATACGATTCATCTAACTTCTAAAAATCTAACGATTTATTGTTATCCCTTGGGTTTTGTAATAATCGATGAAGTTCATTTGTATTTTAGATATTAAATATCTAGTGTATGCTCACTCCAAACAGATATCCAATCAATGCTGACATAACCATTGCAACAGTTCCCCATATACAAATTCTCAATACAGATTTGCTGATTATTGAACCTCCAACCTTTGCTGCTATAGTTCCGGATAAAGCAAGAAATATTATTGAGAATCCATATTGGAAATAAATCATTTGACTTAATGGGGCCAAAATTGAAATCAAAAGTGGAAATATACCACCCACAATAAACGAAGTTGCAGATGCAAAGGCAGCCTGCAATGGGTTTGCCTTCGATATTTCATTCAGACCCAACTCATCCCGGGCGTGTGCTTCTAATGCATTATGAGCAGTAAGTTGTTTTGCGACTTCATGGGCAAAATCTCTGGTTAGCCCTCTGTTTTCGTATATTTTAGAAAGCTCCTCCAATTCATTTTCCGGGGTAATGTCCAGTTCATTTTTTTCTCTTTTTAAATCGGCGGTTTCAACATCTAATTGCGAACTTACAGAAACATATTCCCCGGCAGCCATAGATAGAGCTCCGGCAACCAACCCTGCCAGCGTTGCCAGTATAATTGGTTCCCGTGTCACGCTTGCGGCAGCAACCCCGATTGCCAAACTGGTGGTAGAAAGAATACCATCATTGGCACCTAAGACGGAGGCTCTCAGCCACCCGCTTCTTTTTACAAAATGATTTTCACTTTTCACTTAATTGATTTCTAATCTTTCACTCATAATTTTAATAAAACGCCTGGCAACTGCCCGGTAGTCGAATTTTTCCACCACCCTTTTTCTTCCGGCTTTACCCATCCTTACGCGTAATTCATTGTCATTCATAAGGGTCAGAAGATGTTTCCCGATGTCTTGTACATTGGCCCTGTAATCTACAATTCGGGGTGTTTTAAATATCATTGTGTGTTTATCCTCGAATCCTGCTTCCTCGCCGATAATGACTTCATTTACTACAATTTTGCGGGCAACTCTTGCCAATAGCGCAGTTTCTTTGTGTACCAGTGTGTCAAGCATTCCCATGGCTTTTATACTGACAACCGGTTTTTCACACGCACCGGCTTCAACCTGTGGCATTCCAAAACCCTCGAGCCTTGAAGGTGCTGCATAGATATCGCATGCGCCCATGAGGTAAGGCATAAAAGTACGGGAGATGGTGTTGGTCGCATAGGTAACATTCTTGTCAATTCCAAGGCGTGCGGCAAGTTCCAAATCGGCCAGGTTTTGAGATTTGGTGCGAGGTTGCGGCCAAACTTTACAAACATATTTCCAATCTGGTGCTTTTGTATCAATAATGGCAAGCGCCTGCATTACTTCCTGTGCCCCTTTTGATGCAGCATCACCTCCCACAGTGAGTATCATGAGCTGGTCGGGCGAAACACCCAGGGCTTCCCGTACGGCCAGGATTTTTGGGTCGTCTCGTCTGAAGGGTTTAAAAGAATCGGTGTCGCAACCAACCGGCAACACTTCAATGATATCGGCGTTTATACCATCGCGTACATACATTTCCTTTACCCAATTCGATGTTACCAAAATGAGTGGCAATGCATTCAAAACCTCCTGGTAGTTGGCTATATACCCATCTGCCACCAGCCAGGGAACGGTTTTTACTCCGTATCGTTGCGGATGGAGAACCAGTTGAGGCGTATGCCCCCAATAACCAACCCCCACAACAACATCTGGCTCAAACCAGCGGTAATACCATTCTTTTTCCTGTGCCGATTCAAAATGTGCGGCATGTGCATCAACGCCCATTTCAAGCAGCCCTTTGTAAAGTAAATCGCCTTGAGTGGCCAGGCCTCCCGGAGATGGCGGATAATCATACAGTACAAGTACCTTCATAACAGTATACTATTTAACTGAACTGGCAAGGTGTTGATGTTTTTTTATGGGTAGTCAGGTAATTTTTCGTGTTTTTCTGCTACAGTCAATGCTTCATCGATTCCTGCCAACTTATGGCGTCAGAAGGCTTCCAAAACTGCCAAAAGGCTTCTGTTCTTGGAGTAGTTCTGGCTTCCCAGCTTTCCTTGTCAAAACCATATATTTCGGTAATGATTTGATATTTTCGTTCCCAAATTTGATCGGATAGCGTTTTTATTACCGGGGCCTTTTCAATTGATCTGGGTAAATATTTTTTGTTTCCATCCTCATAGGCAAAAGCCCACAAACAGTTTGCTGCGATTTTATTTGAATCCCATAATCTTATTACTGCGTTACCAATTTCTTCATGTCGGAGATGTCTGGTGTATTCGCCTTTTGGGCTGTGCGAAATTATCAAGTCGAAATGCTTAACAGGCAATAATTCAAGAATGGCCGTCTCTGTTGTTATTGGATTCAGAGGATTCTGTTTGGGGTCGTCGTTGAGGTCACCCATGATGCCATTTGCCTTTAATGCTTCTAGTGCGTTGAAGAATCTTGGGGAACGGTCAGAGTCCTTTCCCCGGCAAAGGGAAACTACAAACCAATCATATTTTGGATGGCTTAATATGGCTCCTCCGCCCCAAAGGGTTTCATCATCGGGATGGGCCACTATTACGACAACTTTTTTTTTGGTTTTTGTAAACATATAGCAAACCTTGAGTTCTTTCTTTGTCTCTTCTGGATTGTGAAGGTAATGAGGTCGTTAGGCCCCCGGTTAAAGTTGCTGTTAATACTCTCCGTCAAAAAAGACCGTAATTGCATCCTCCAATTCATCCAGATTTTTTTTCGAATCTAAGGAGTTCTTCATTCCAGTTATCAACCTGTTGGGTTTTGTAATCAGCCATTTGGTTCTTTAGGTTCTCTTATTTTGTTCCAGAAGGGCTAATCTTGAAATGGTTCCATAACATAAAGATAGATCTATCAATTCCGGAGGTTATTATACATATCCGGAAATAAATTACATAATTCACACATTGATCTGAAAATGGCAACTGTTGCAGTGAACGGTGGCGATCATTGAAGAGGTGGGTGGTTGCAAGGAGGCAGGGCGGATGGTACCGTATGTTATCAACAGGAAGAAAATCAGTGCATCAGTTTTTTTCTTGCCGACAAAAAGAATCGATTATTTGGAATTCTTTAACTCGGTTATGAGTTCTTTCAAATCAACAGAAGCATAGGTGGAGGAATAATCGGACATAGCATAAGGAATGATTAATTCATTATTATGTACCATAGAACCACAGGAATATACTACGTTGGGCACATATCCTTCCCTTTCTTCGGTATTGGGTACTAATAGCGGGTGTTTTGACCTTCCTATTTCCTTTTCAGGATTATCAATATCAAACAATGCTGCCCCTAAGGCATATTCGCGCATGGGACCAACGCCATGAGTAATGACCAACCAGCCTTCTTCTGTTTCGATAGGTGAGCCACAGTTCCCGATTTGAATAAGTTCCCAGGGAAATTTGGGCTGTTGCAGTATTTTGGCCTCACGCCACACTGTTATGTTATCGGAAAAGGCAATGTAGTTGTTAAATCCATCTAATCGGCAAAGCATTGCGTATTTTCCGTTTACTTTTCTTGGGAATAGCGCCATCCCTTTGGTTTTTGCAATTTCGCCATGCAAAGGTCTTATTCTGAAGTGATAAAAATCTTCTGTTTCAAGTAATTTTGGGAGGATGGTGGTTCCATCGTAAGCGGTGTACGTGGCGTAGTACATGGTATTGTTGTCGTCGTCTGTGAATTTCACAAAACGGGCATCTTCAATACCATTTTTTTCATTGGCAGAAACCGGGAAAATAACCCTTTCAGAAATATTTGTGTCCAGGGAAAATTGTAATTCGTAATGCGATGAGGCCAGCCAGGTGATTTGGTTAAAAAGGTATTCCTTATCAGAAGTTAAATGAACGGATTTTCTTAACTCTTCTATTCGTTTGCGCAATTCTCCATAGGTAAATTTATCAGGTAATTTATCTAATACTATAGCAGGTGGAATAATGGTATGGATATCCTGCATTTCATCCAGCTTATGGGCAAACATTTTCTTATCGTAAACATGCCGTCGGATATGTTCTGCCTCCTCCAGCATGTCGCCAATGGACTCAATGGAGAGTTTGTTGTCTCTGTCAAGAATGCCTGTTCTGAAAACGATGGAGGAGATATGTCCCTCGCCCGTAGCCCGAAAACTGATTATAACTCTTTTTGAGCCCGGTTTTATTTCGGTCTGGTCCGGATGTTCCACCATTGACGGATTAAAAAAAGCCGCCGATTCAATGGAGTACTCCATAGTAAAATAGGAGCCAATAAGTATTTTCTTGGAATAATCTATTTCATCCGGACTTGTTTCCAGAGACGGGAGTAAATGTGCTATGTTGTTAAAGTGTTTTTCAAAAATCCTGGAAATATTCCTGTGCCGCATGGAATAATCCCGGAGCGTTTGATTTAATGCCAGCGAAGCATCGTTCTTTGACATTTCCAGAACAAAACGAATCGTATTTTTTGCTCTCTGGTCCCCCATAAACAGAAAACGGGCTATCACCCTGCTGGGGTCAGGGTTAAAAACTAAACTCTTTCTGTTGATTGTTACTTGCATAATGGGATATTGTTTATTTCCTAAAGGTAGCTTTAAATTACCATTATTGTTAGTGCTTTTTTTTCTTTTCGTAAACGCTTTTTTGTTTTGCCGTATCATTAGTTATAATTATTTTGTCTTCTGCCGTCTTTATCGTCAGATTTTAAATTTTTACTCCCGATAAAATCCTAAATTTTAACCCATGATATGTTCTTTCTTGTTTTATAGTTTCTTTTGGTTTTGTGTCTGTCAGTTGGCCGATCTGTTTTTAGAGTCCTTTGTTGTAATGTGCCCTGGATCAGTATGAGGATGAATCCACTTTCTTTTTCTATTGTTTCCTTTTGTTTCCTGGCACGGCATGGTCTCAGCTAACTTATCGTTTTGAGGCCGGGCTTGGTGGAAGTCCTTATTCCGATTTTTGAGTGGCTAAAACCATTAATGGGGGAATTGGATATACTTTTTTTGAGGAGTTGACATTTCATGGAGGATCGAATGAATTCTTGAGTTTGGAGAAAGGCGTTTAATCGGGTTAAGTTACCTGGTTCGTGTGAGTAGGCTGAAAATAAAGGATTCGCATAGTTTCATGCCTTAAGAAAACTGACAGATTGATTAAAAAAACAGTATATCTTTTTAGGATAAATTCAAAAAACTTGATAATTTCATATTTGAAAACCACATCAGCCTTAATTAAATGTATTTATTGCCCCGAAATAGGCTTTTGACAAAAAAACTTGTTCTGAACCAGGGTTTAAGGGTTCAAATACCTTTTGATAATGTTTTGGACAGTAGTATTGGACTCTTATCTATTAATTATAAACTTAATTTTTCCATTATGACCGAAGATTTACTTAACCAAAACCATGAGACCGAGACTATTGTGCTGGACCAACGAGCATTGGCCAATATTTATGAAGCCAGAAAATGGACTTTGTTTCTCTCCGTTATGGGCTTTATTGGAGTTGGAATTTTCTTTTTTATATTTTTAGCAATGATGTTCGGAGCTAGTTTTTTGGGAGGCCTGGGTGCACTGGCTCTTATTCCCGGGTTATTGTTGATGGCAGTTTACGTGATTCCTATTTATTATTTGTATCAGTTTTCGGTGGTTTCTAAATCGGCGATTCTCACTAAACAGTCCCACTTAATGGCCGGTGCTTTTAATTACCTGAAAAGGCATTACCGTTTTATGGGAATACTTTTGATTATTGCTATAGTGCTGAATCTGGTTGTATTATTGGGTCAATTAGCCTTTTTGGGAAGTTTCTTAATGGTTCTTTAATGGCCCCTCCGTTTCTTAGTGGATTTCAGAATCTACAAGGTTTATCTTTTGCAGGTTACTTCACCCAATTCTGCAAGTAAGATTGATGCATTTAGGCAAAATAAAAATATTCATTTGTATAATAAAGAGGTGCATGATAGGCAGGCTCTTTTCCTGTAAAATTAACCCGGAGAGAAAATCCGGGGTGGGTTATTACGCCATAGAGAGGTAAGTGAGCTTTCTCTTATTGTATTGTTTCCTTTTGTGAGAGTGATAATTCCGGAATATTGGTATTCTGGTAAACTCTTGGCATTCTCGCGTCAGAAACGGTGTGAAGAATTTAGGTTTGTAAAAAAAAAATTGGGTTAGTCAACTATGAGTGTAGCATTGCTATGAAACAAAACTTGAAAGACAGAAAAACATTGATCACGTTTATTGTTGGTTTTATATTGTTTTCCTATTGGTTTTCCAATTGGCATGCTTTTGAACAGTTTTTAAAAGAATTGTTTCAATAAAAAGGATTTTACGCTAAGGGGCCTTAATTTTTTCAAAAACGATGACAAATTTCTATGCAGAAGCCTTTGAAAATAATTAAATTTAGGGGTGAATCAAAAATTTATCATTATGGTAATCAATCGGCGTGAATTCATTAAGAGAACAGCTGCAACCGCTGCAGGGTTGTCCATAGGAATGATGACTGCAGGTATGACCCTAAAGAACGGCCTTCCTTATCGAAAACTGGGTAAAACCGGTCTGGATGTTTCATTGCTTACTGTGGGAGGACACAATATTGGTAAGGACATCCTCACAGAAAAGGAATCTATTACTCTTATTCGTACGGCTATAGATGAGGGCGTGAACTTCCTGGATAACGCGTGGGATTATCATGATGGACGAAGTGAGGAGAGAATGGGGAAAGCTTTAATGGACGGATATCGAGACAAAGTGATTTTAATGACCAAACACCATGGTCGGGAGCCGAAAAGGGCTCAACAACATCTCGAAGACAGTCTGAGAAGACTAAAAACCGATGTCATTGATGTCTGGCAATTCCACGAACTGGATGAAATGAAGGAAGTGGAAGAAATTTATTCCTCCGGAGTGCTGGATTTTGCACTAAAAGCAAAAGAGCAGGGGAAAATTAAACATATTGGGTTCACAGGTCACTATCGTCCGGAAATACATTTGGAAATGATTAAGCGGGGATTCGATTGGGAAACCATTCAAATGCCTATAAACCCCATGGATTACCAATATTTAAGTTTTACTCAAAACGTATTGCCTGTAGCTGTCGAGAAAAATATTGGCGTGATTGGTATGAAATCAATGGCCGGCAACGGAGTGTTGTTGAATAAAGGGGCCGCCACAGTGGAGGAATGCCTGCGATTTGCCATGAGTATGCCCATTTCAACTCTTTGTTCAGGTATGGACTCAGTAAAAATGCTGAAAGAAAATATTGAAACAGCCCGGCGGTTTAAACCTCTTTCAGAAGCCGAGATGACTGACTTGCTCGAGCGTTCCTACGATTATGCACAGGGGGGTGAAAATGAGTGGTATAAATCTTATACGCCTGATCCTGATGATAATTGGTGATTTTGGAACCTTATTAAGGAGGTAAAAGAGGAGTTGATACTGGTCTGACACGGTAGTTGTGAGATAACAACCCGGCTTTAGTCGGGTGTTTGAATAGCTGCACCCCATTTGAGGTTTAGCCCGCTTTTGGGAGATTTTTCGCTCCAGACCACGGCCTGACTAATAGATATGGCTTATTTGGGAGTCTTTCCTTTCCGCACGATGGGTTTTTTACTACTCGTCCCGGGCGAGAATATTTAAGTTTATCTGTTTGGAGGATTAGAATTATTTACTATTGGCTCTCCAACTGGCATGTTTTTGAGCAGTTTGTGAAAGACATTTTTAATTGAACATTCAGATCATTCAACAGAGGTCTCCTTCCATATTGCCAATAAAACCCTATTAATCATTAAAACCGGAACCTAAAATGAAAAACTCAAAATCCTTTTTTCAGGTATTTATCTTCTTTGTATTTGTTTCTTGTAATTACACCCCAGAAACAGAGAGTCCATTAGTAGGAGAGTGGTCGTTTATCGAAGGCTTCTCCAATGGCAAGCAAAATTTTAATTATGAAGAAGATAGAATTAAAGTGTTTAATTCAGATGGAACCTTTTATGTCTGTCATAGTGAGAATGGTAATGAAAATATTGAATTTAGAGGAAAGTATGAGACTGTTGATGACAATCATTTTAAAGAAATCTTGAATCGCTCAACATCTGTTATTTATGTATATGATCTTAAAAATGACACATTGACCTTTGAGGGAGAATTAAAAATCCCAATGGAAAATGGAAATCATAGGTCTGTGTTAGTCAAAGAAAAGTGGGCGAGAAAAAATTAATTTATCTTCTGCCTCCTGCCTCCCAACTTCACAATTTCACAACTTTTCTAATATATATCATATCTCCATTCCCCACGCAAGTGTATTTTTGTGGCATTAAAACCACTCACAGACTTCCATGAGCCACCGCATAAAAGTATTTGCAGCCCTCACGGGTACCATGCTCTTTTGGGCTTTCTCCTTTGTGTGGACCAAGGTGGCCTTTACGGTCTGGACCCCCATTTCTACAATATGGCTGCGACTGGTTATCAGTGCGTTGTTTATTTTCGGCTATCTGGCTTTGACCAAGCGGTTGGAACCTTTAAGGATGAAAGACATTAGGTGGTTGATTGTACTCTCTTTTTTTCAGCCATTCCTTTATTTTATGGGTGAGAGCAACGGGTTGAATTACCTCTCCTCTACCATGGGCTCGGTCATTGTAAGTACCATTCCCCTGTTGGCACCCATCCCCGGGGTATTGTTTATGAATGAGCGTTTCTCATGGCTCAATCTGCTGGGGATTGTGATATCTTTTAGCGGAGTGGGACTGATTCTTTTTGAAAAAGGTTTCGAGCTTACAGCCCCCATAGAAGGACTGTTGTTTATGGCTCTTGCTGTATTTGCGGCATTGGCTTACTCAGTTGTGATTAAGCGGATGGGTAACCGGTACTCCCCGGTGAATTTGGTTGCCTGGCAGAATTTGTTTGGGGTCGGCTTTTTCTTTCCCTTTTTCTACATCAATGAATGGGAGCGTTTTGTGGCTACTCCTCCTACCGCTGATGCCCTTGGAGCTTTGCTTTTACTTGCAGTTTTTGCTTCCTCTTTTGCCTTTATCTTTTTTGCTTATGGGATTGCCCGAATTGGTGTTACCCGCGCCAATGTGTTTGCCAATATGATTCCGGTTTTTACGGCCATATTTGCCTGGATAGTTTTGGATGAGTCACTTACACTAACTAAACTAGCCGGGATTGCGATTGTTATTGGGGGCTTGTTTATTTCGCAATTACGAAAACAGAGATGATAAAGATTAAACGCAAAGACGCGATGACGCAGGGGTTTATGATAATAGCACCCGGCTTTAGTCGGGTGATTTGGCAATGAGATACTAGAATTATTATAGCCGGCTTTTTTGTGATGTCCCTCCCTTGAAACGGGATTTGTCTAAACGATAAACTGTATGATTGCTTACGGTTTTTTGATTACAATCCATACTTAAACTACTTAATTAAATTATATGTAGCAGGCGCCTTCTATTGGAGGATTGAAAATCCCCGGGTGAGGCTCGGTGTGGAATACAACTCCACACCGACATGGGTGTTGATTAAAAATATCGTCTTAAAAATGAGATTAAATGTACACTAGACCGTTAGATTTTTAGATATAAGACATAAGATGAATCGTATGACATTGAAAATCTGTATTTTAACACAAAACGCTCTAAGATATAAACACCTGATTCAAAGACTCTTGTAAAAGTTTAACGGAGTGTTGATGTACGCATACCTTATTTTATAGAAGTACGACCCGCTCTGGGGGTCGATTCTAATGTAAAACCTGATAATCTATAAATATTTGACTCGCTTCGGAGTCATCTCTTGTTGCTTAAATAGATGGAGCCTGAAGGGCTCCTATATTTATAGCTAATTTAGATATAACGAATATCGACGCTGAAAGTGTTGTACATTTTGGGGAATTAAACACGGGTTATTGAATGAATTAATTTTGCTATAGGGGTTGGTATGGGTTGGTTTTCGGCAACGCCGAAAATCAACCCATACCAACCCCTTATTATCCTGTAAAGCCCTGTCATTAGTAACGTAGTGAAGCAATCTTAATTTTTTCACCGGACACCAAGATTTTTTAATAGTAAAACAAATTTAATTTTTTCAGCTATAATTATTCCATACCTAATTCATGCATAATAAAGGAATAAACATCAGCTCCTTTTTGAATGCTGGAAGAGTAAGTCATTCCTCCGTAATGACCAGCTTTTTCCTCCACTTTCAGTAATATGGAATTGGTTTGTGCTTCCCGGTTCTGCAGGCGTGCCACAAATTTGTAGCTATGGAATGGCGGCACCCGGTCATCATTTTCGGAGGTGACCACAAGCATTGATGGGTAATTGACCTTCTCTTTGATATTGTGAAAAGGGGAATAATCTTTCAGTCGACAGAAACTTGCACTGTCTGTTGCCGTTCCATACTCATCGTTATGCCAGTGACCAACGGTAAATTGTTCAAATCGGATCATGTCTGTAGGAGCAACGACGGGAACTACTGCTTTGAATAGGTCAGGTCGTTGTGTAGCTGCGGCTGCTACGACCAGCCCACCATTGGAGCCTCCGGTGGCAGCTAGAAAATCAGGGTTTGTATAGTTTTGGTCAATCAGGTATTCGGCAGCAGCAATAAAATCGTCAAATGAATTTTGTTTGTGTTGTCCTTTTCCGGCTTTCGCCCATTTGGGGCCTTTATCACCTCCTCCCCGGATGTTGGCGAAAGCAAAAATGCCGCCATGTTCCACAAAATGAATGATTTCCGACCGGTAAGAGGGTGTTGACACTGTTCCAAATCCACCATAAGCAGATAGGAGAACGGGGTTTTTGCCATCACGTTCAACCTTTTTTTTGTGAACCAAAACCAGAGGAACGTGAACTCCTTCTTCCGATTGGTATTCCAATTCAGTGTATTCCAATTGTTCAAAATCGAAGGGAACTTCGGTGCGCTCCACAATCTCTTTTTCAAAGCTCTTGATGTTGAATTCATATACCACCGGGGGGACCGTCCAGGAAGTCAGGATAAATCGAACCATATCATCTTCGGGTTCTCCTTCAAGAGCGTGAATGGAAGAAATGAAAGGGAATTTGGCCTGATGCAAAACGGTTCCGTCATACCCCATCACCAGAAGTATCGGATGGTTGTTCGATTGTAATGTGAGTACCATACGGTCTATGTAGGGGGCTACATCCATCAGGACTCCTTCTGAAAAGGGTGGTACAATTTCTCGCCACTGTAAAGGTTTGGCCGGGTCAATCTCCACTACCCTGTTGCTTCCTGATTCGTCCGAGATGAGGGCAATGAATTTTCCATCACGACTGTCTATAATCTGTAAAGATCGGTCAAAATTGGTGATTAACGGGCGCAGAAATGGCTGATGAGAATTGAAGTCTTTGTAGAAAACGCTTACTTTATCATTCCGTTCATCGGTTTCGGTCAACATGAAAAACCGTTCATCCGAAGTGGTCGTAAAATCAAAGTTCACCCAGGGTCTTTGGGGTCTTTCAAAAATTAGTTCATCCATCTCCTGGGTGTTGCCAATTTTGTGGTAGAAAACTTTTTGGCCTGATGTCGGCCCGAATTTGCCTTCCTGCTCAAAGACAGAGTAGAAGAATCCATTCTTGTGCCATGCCAAGCCGGAAAACTTGATTCCTTCCAGGTGGTCTTTCAGGTGTTTGCCTGATGGCAGGCGAACCACCCCGACTTCATGCCAGTCACTTCCGTTTCGGGTAAATTGATAGGCGAGAAGTTCAGCATTTTTTGAAACCTGATAACCTGAAATGTTGATCTTGTCTTTTCTGGAAATATCGTTATAGGGATCAATGAGAATTTCACGGGTTTTTTTATTGCGACTGGTATTGATTAGAAGCGAGGAACCCACCCGTGTGTCGGTGAAAGCAAATGAAAAGAAATATTTCCCTTCTTTTTTGGGGAAGTTATACCGAAAGTGCCTGTTCTTATCTATCTCGTTAAAGGAATTGGTTTCTCTTTCGGCTTTCTTCAGCCAGTTTCCGGACATCTCGTTTTGTTTTGCAATCCATTCAATTGTTTCAGGGCTATCCGTTTTTTCAAGCCACCTATAATTGTCCTTTATGATATGGACGTTAAAAAACGTGTCTGTCACCTGTTCTTGTCTGGCAGGGATGAGGTTATATTCCTGGGAAAATGTTGGTTCGGAAAGGAGCAGGATAAGGAAAATGAATGAAAAGCGCATAATTTGTGGGTATTGGGATTAAAATAGTTGAATAGTTCAGTTGAGATTTTTTTTCTTAGCCATGGATGTTTTGCCTTAGCCTCCTTGATTACGCTAAATAGTCAGGAAAGATAATGCTCTTACAACCTTTCTCGTCAAAGACAAGGGAACATCCAATTCTTGTTCGGAAATACAGGGGGGTAAAATGCTATTTCAACACATGACCTGCCAGTAATTTTTGAACTTCATAAACATCCACCGATTTGTTGAACTTTTTCTGAATGCTGGGTGCACTTTCCCCCGAAATCCAAATTTTCAACTCTGCATCCAGGTCAAATGTTCCGGCTGTTTCGATGCTGAAACGGGAAATACTGCCATACACCACCGAGAAATACTCTGTTTTGCGTCCGGAGAGTCCCTGTTTATCAATAAGAAGCAGACGTTTAGTGGTGAAGATAAAAGTGTCACGAAATAACTTAAAGCCGATCTCAATTTCTTCATTCTCGGTCAGTAATTTGGTGTATTCAGCTTTGAGTTTTTCGGGTTCTACCACTCCGGCGTTGCCCATCAGGGAAGAAAAAATGCCCATAATTTTTTATTTTTTAGGGTTTGAGGTGTAAAGATAATAAAAGGATTTTAAAGGCTGATTCAGTTATAAAATTCCAATTGCCCGGATAACCAGAGGGCAGGCCGATCTGGGCTTTCGTCGAAAGAGCTTCCTGCCAAAGTTATATTTGCTTCAGATTAAACTCAATCTAGATTCATTTTAAACACATATTAAACTCAACTTAAATTCAAATTTTATTGACTTTAAGTTGAATTTATAATTGCATTAAGTAGCTTTTATAACGAACTAATATCGGTTCTTGTATGGAGTCGGTCAGAAAGAGGTTTATCTTTAGGGAGAGAGAAGATAGTCAAAAGGATAATATCGTTATTCAGAGTTCGTCAGGAGGAATTGAATGCAATGTTGTTTCTTTTTGGATTCTTTCTGTCGAAGATGTTAAACAAAAAACCCCTCGTTCGGAAACGAGGGGTATATTGTGCTGCTTTTGTGAGCTATATTATTAAAATTCAGCGCTTTTTGGTGCTCTGGGGAACGGAATGACGTCACGGATGTTGGTCATTCCGGTTACGAACAACATCAGACGCTCAAAACCAAGGCCGAAGCCACTGTGTGGTACCGACCCATAACGACGGGTGTCGAGGAACCACCACATCTCTTCTTCGGGTATGTTCATTTCGGCCATTCGGGAAGTCAGTTTTTCGTAACTCTCCTCTCGCTGCGAACCTCCGATAATCTCTCCAATCTGCGGGAAAAGTACGTCCATGGCCCGAACGGTGTTGTTGTCGTCGTTCAGTTTCATATAAAACGCTTTAATTTCCTTTGGGTAGTCGGTAAGAATCACTGGTTTTTTGAAATGCTTCTCGACCAGGTAGCGCTCATGTTCCGACTGTAAGTCTGTTCCAAAACCTTTGACCGGATAATTAAATTGGTTTTTCTTATTAGGCTTGGAGTTTTCTAATATTTGAATAGCCTCAGTATAAGTAACCCGTGCAAAATCATCCTCCAGCACAAATTTCAATTTTTCAATAAGCTCCATAGCGCGGTCGGCTTCTTTCTTGCCTTTCTCTTCCTGCTGCTGCCGCTGACTGAGGAATTCCAAATCGTCTTTGCAGTTCTCCAGTGCATACTGGATCAGATATCTCAAAAACTCTTCCGCAAGGTCCATATTGTCTTTGAGTTCGTAAAAAGCCATTTCGGGCTCAATCATCCAGAACTCGGAGAGGTGACGTGAAGTGTTGGAGTTTTCGGCACGGAAGGTAGGGCCAAATGTATATATCTCGGACATGGCCAGAGCAGCCAGCTCACCTTCCAGCTGACCGGAAACCGTCAGGTTGGTGGGCTTGCCGAAGAAATCTTTGGAGTAATCTATTTTCCCATCTTCGGTGCGGGGGAGTTTGTCGAGATCCAGGGTGGTTACCTGAAACATCTCGCCGGCGCCTTCAGCATCCGAAGCGGTAATGATAGGTGTATGAATATTATAGAATCCTTTTTTGTTGAAGAATTCGTGAACGGCAAAAATCATGGAATGGCGCACTCTGGCAATCGCTCCAAAAGTGTTGGTTCGGAAACGCAGGTGTGCGATTTCACGAAGAAATTCCAGTGAGTGCTTTTTGGGCTGAAGCGGATATTTATCAGGATCACTGTCTCCAAGTATTTCGATGGTTTTAGCCAGCAACTCCACATTTTGTCCCGAGCCCTGGGATTTCTGCAGTTCGCCGTCAACTGAAATGGCTGCACCTGTGGTAATGCGACGCACCAGTGCCTCATCAAACTGCTCCATATCAACAACTATCTGAAGGTTATTGATGCCTGAGCCATCATTCAGGGCTACAAAATTCACCTGTTTGTTTCCTCTGCGGGTCCGTACCCAACCTTTCACGGTAAAAGTCTTACCAATTTCATTCGACCTCAGTAGGTCGGCTACTTTTGTTCTCTGCATCAGCTTAATGTTTTTGTTCCTGGAAGCAACAAAATTAATGATTTGTTTTAAGGCATCCGCATTTTTTTGCGATTAAATACCCTAACCTGGACAAGCCAGAATCAAACAAATCTATACAGAATCTATCGCAGCTCCGCAGTTTTTTTCTTTTTTATCACATTATTTCTATCGTTCTGTCGGCGCTCCGCGGCTATTAATTCCTAGTATGTTAAAGCCGCTGAGGGGTGACAGAGCGGTAACTCAATTATCACAACCCCCTCCAACTCCCCAATTCCTGCAATGTCCTGTCATTTCGAACGCAGTAAAGCAATCTCAATCGTATATCTGTACACCAATGAATATTTTTCAATTAGTGGCTAATTTGTTTGTTACATTTTTTAGTTCTCAAATTAGACTGCGGTTCCATCAATTTTTTGGATATGTGAGGCATATTATGACGAAAACTTTTGAATAACACAGGTTAAGGGTATCATTTTAAGGTTGCTTGCCAGGGACGGTGTCATACTTTTCTTCCGGCCGGTTGAAGGTGTTTTTTGAGACACTCCTGATTTCTGTTTATCCTTTTTAAAAGAAATACTTATGGTGTTTTTGAAAAAAAGAAAAAGTTGCTACCTTTGCAAACCGAAATAATCCGTTCAGGTAGAAAAGAGTTTTCCATTAAGGGAACCACCTGCCGGAGAGAATCTTAAAAATTGTATTCAATGTACGCAATTGTATCCATTGGAGGCCAGCAATTCAAAGTGGAGAAAGATCGAAAGGTCTATGTGAATCGCCTCAATGCAGAAGAAGGAGCCACAGTTGATTTCGACCAGGTATTATTGGTTGACAATGATGGTGATGTGAAAATTGGCGCTCCTCTATTGGAAGGTGCTAAAGTAACTGCCAAAGTTTTGGCTCACCTCAAAGGCGAAAAAGTGATTGTATTCAAAAAGAAACGCCGCAAAGGTTATCGTAAAAAGAACGGTCATCGTCAGTATCTGAGTCAGATTCAGATCGAAAACATTGAAGGTTAACCACAAAAAAAATTAATGCGATATGGCACATAAGAAAGGTGTAGGTAGTTCCAGAAACGGACGTGAATCAGAAAGTAAACGTTTGGGCGTTAAGATTTTTGGCGGCCAGGGCGTGAAAGCCGGAAACATCATTGTACGTCAGCGGGGCACTCAGCATCATCCTGGTGATAATGTTGGCATGGGAAAAGACCATACTCTTTTTGCACTGACTGACGGAACTGTTGTTTTTCGTAAGAGACAAGGTGACAGATCTTTTGTTTCCGTTGACCCGGTAGCTGCAGAATAAGTTTATTCGTAAAAAAATTCTCATAATCTCCTGTTTTTGTTACTTTCGTAACAAATTCAGGAGATTTTTTGTGTGCTTCTTGTTTTAACGCAAAGACACAGAGAGTAGGGTGTTTGAAGAGAGATCAGAATACTATTTTTTAACATCTTTCTAATTGATAGAATTCTTCTGTGATTAAAATAGATTTACTGTTCAAAGAGGTGGTGGCCTGTCCGCTTTCCGGGCCGGCGGATGGCGGGAAGCCAAAATGGGCGACGTTCATGGCCTTGCGCAATAGCCGGAAATTTTGGCTTTCGCGGGCTGATAGGTTTAAGCGGACTAGACTTTTTTCGTTCTTTTTGAGGCCATGCCAAAAAGGACAATAAAAAGAAATTAAAAGTGGGGCTTCTGACTTTTTCAGTAAACCCTAATATATAATAATCTTATACCGAAAATATGCTCACACTCAAGTACATTCAGGACAACCGGGAAGAGGTAATAGCCCGGTTAAAAACAAAGAGGTTCGAC
>NZ_JADQBH010000046.1 GCF_016278715.1 Marinilabilia sp.
CGATTCAACGTCATTTCACATTACTAAATAAAAATTTTTGGATCTCAGAATGACATTTCGCCGTTTGTCATCCTGAGGAAGAATGACGAAGGATCTGTTTCTGGTGCAAATGAATACCTTTTGGTATGTTTATTTAGAGTATGTTTGAAATGTAAGAGATTCTTCGCAGGCTCAGAATGACAAATGTGGTCAGAATGACAAACCCTTACCCAAATGAAAACCTATTTTGTTTATATCCTTACTAACAAAAATAAGACAGTCCTGTATGTTGGAGTTACGAATGATTTAGTTCGAAGGTTGGAAGAACATATTAATCATGAAAATCATATTAACGCTTTTACTTACAAATATAACTGCTATTATTTGTTGTATTATGAGGAACACTGTGAAATTAATCAAGCAATTGCCAGAGAAAAGATAATTAAAGGTTGGAAACGTGTAAAAAAGGATAGGCTTATTGCTGAATTCAATCCTAAATGGGATTTCTTGAATGATTTAATTGTTTAGTATACAGTGATGTCACCATGAGGAGGCACGACGAAGGATCTGAAGCTGAATCAAATGTAAATTTCATGCAATAATTATTATAGAGTTTATTTAAACTGTAAGAGATTCTTCGCACGCTCAGAATGACACTATAACAACACTTGTCATCCTGAGGAAGAATGACGAAGGATCTGTAGCTGACACAAGGAATTACTTTGTGGTATGTTTTTTTAAAGAGTATGTTTGAAGTGTAAAAGATTTTTTGCTTTGCTCAGAATGACAAAACCTATTTTATCTGAAGAGATTCTTCATTGCGTTCAGAATGACAAATAACACTTAACCTATGACTTTTTAGACAACTTCTAAGAAGAGGCAACATGAAACTAGAACTTTTCATAGTAAATAAGATAAAGTCCGGAGGCATTTCCGGGAAGCGCCTGGCAGGCCCGGTGGTGAAAGTGGCCATAGCCGGTATTGTGCTTGGTATGGTGGTGATGATTATATCTGTGGCCACCGGCATGGGCTTTCAGAAAGAGATTCGGGAGAAGATTATCGGTTTTGGGAGTCACATACAGGTGGTGAGTTACGATTTTAACCTCAGTTACCAGACCAATCCCATAGAACAGGATTCTGCACTGGAAGCCGGAATGCGTAGCGTGCCCGGAATAAAACATGTGCAGCGTTTTGCCACCAAGCCCGGGCTCATCAAAACCCGAGACGAGATGCAGGGTATTGTCCTGCGCGGGGTGGGACCGGAATTTGACTGGTCTTTTTTCCGAACAATTCTGGTGGAAGGGCGACCGCTCAACCTTGATGTGGAGAAGAGTGCCAACGGGATACTCCTCAGTGACGACCTGGCCGGGATGCTTAATCTTAAGGTGGGTGATAAGGTTCCCATGTATTTTTTTGAAGACCAGATACGGGCTCGTAATTTTACCATTGAAGGATTATTTGACAGTCATTTGCCGGAGTTGGATGAGACGTTTGTGATTGCCGATATCCGTCAGGTGCAGCGGCTCAACAACTGGAGCGAAGGTCAAATATCGGGCTACGAACTTCTGGCCGGTAGTTTCGAAGATTTGATGTTTACCGGGAGCAATGTAGCAGATGTTGTTTCGGGGCATATCTCTCCGGATGGCACCATGTTGCGGACCCGTACCATCCAGCAAACGCAACCACAGATTTTCGGGTGGCTCGACTTACTCGATATGAATATTGTGGTCATCATTGTACTTATCGTTTTGGTGGCCGGTTTCAATATGATCACCGGTCTGTTGATATTGATTCTGGAACGTACCAACATGATTGGTGTGTTGAAAGCCATGGGAATCGCAGACTGGCCGCTTCGTAAAATATTTCTGACTCTTGCAGCTCACATCACCCTAAAAGGGCTCTTCTGGGGCAACCTTCTGGGACTCGGATTTTGCTGGGCTCAGGCTCGCTTCGGTTTCGTGAAATTGGACCCCGCCAATTATTTTCTGGATACTGTGCCCATCCATCTTTCCGGTCTGCATATTTTACTCCTGAATGTGGGCGCAATTCTAACCATCTTCCTGATGATGATAGGCCCCTCATTCCTGGTGGCCAGAATCACTCCTGTGAAAGCTATACGGTTTGAGTGAAGGTAGGGGCCCCCTAAATCCCCCCAAGGGGGACTATGGCGGTCGTTTCTGCATTAAATGGGAGGTTTGTGACGAGTTGACTTTATCCTTAAATTTCACAGAGGTTCACAGATAGGTCCTCTGTATTCCTCCGCGCTCTCTGTGGTAAGAAAAAATATGAACCACAGAGGTCACAGAGAGGCACAGAGTTGACTTTATCCTTAAATTTACAGATGTTCACAGATAGGTCCTCTGTGTTCCTCCGCGCTCTCTGTAGTAAAAAAAAATATGAACCACAGAGGTCACAGAGAGTAACAGAGTTGACTTTATCCTTAAATTTCCCAGATGTTCATAGATTAGTTCTCTGTGTTCCTCCGCGCTCTCTGTAGTAAAAAATAATATGAACCACAGAGGTCACAGAGAGGCACAGAGTTGACTTTATCCTTAAATTTACAGAGGTTCACAGATAGGTCCTCTGTGTTCCTCCGCGCTCTCTGTGGTAAGAAAAAATATGAACCACAGAGGTCACAGAGAGGCACAGAGTTGGCTTTTTCCGCAAATTTCGCAGATGTTCACAGATAAATCCTCTGTGTTCCCCCGTGCTCTCTGTGGTTAAAAAACAACCCGCAGAGGTTTAAAATATCCACAGATCAAAGGTATTTTTGTCCCCCTCCCTGGGAGGGGTTAGGGGAGGCCATCCCACTCCGTTCTAGTTTATACGTATTCTTGTTCTCTGATTATATCCATCAAGTCAAAGGATTCAAAGCGGATTTAAAATCCGCAAAAAGAGAAGACGTGTTGATTTCAAATCCACACGAACCATGCGGAACAGAGTTGACTTTATCCGCAAATTACGCAGATGTTCACAGATAAATCCTCTGTGTTCCCCCGTGCTCTCTGTGGTTAAAA
>NZ_JADQBH010000187.1 GCF_016278715.1 Marinilabilia sp.
TGCTTTTACCGAAATAATTACCAGTTCAGGTTGTTCTGCATTCGCAATTTGATCGGTGACGTTGACATTCGTCACCAAAAAATCTCCGTTGATGCTCTTCACTTCAAGACCATCTTTTTCTATGGCTTCTTTATGGGCACCACGGGCAATAAATGTAACATCATGTCCGGCATGGGCCAGACGGCCCCCAAAGTAGCCGCCTACACCACCGGTTCCAACAATTAATATCTTCATTCAAAACTATTTTGTAAGTTCTTCAATCTCTTTTTGAATCTGGTCCATCCCTTTTTCAAAATCTTTCAGCGATTCCTCAATTTCCTCTTGAGAGGTGACATTCGATACGGTGTCGTTTTCCAGGATCAACAGCACTTTGTCCTCTTCATAGATCCACCATTCAATATCCAGGGGCATCTCAACTTTTTCTGTGGGTTCGCCGGCAATATCAATTACTTCTTTGGAGGCCATGCCCTCTTCCAGATCCGAAATGTCTTTGGTGGCACAGGCTGTGAGGGTAGCAATTGCGACAAGTACGATTAGCTTTTTCATTTTTTTGTTGGTGTTTTTTGTTTATTTGCGAAGCTACGCATTAACAATTAAAATCTCAATATTCATTTTTTACTCCACAACCACATCCCGATCTTTAGGGTACCTTACAGAGTATATCAGTCGCAACTCTTTGGTTTCTCCCGGGGCAAGTTCCAGAGTCCAGTTCAGAATGCCTGTTTTTGAATCGACTTTGGCACCGCTGCTCTCTTCCAACTCAACTTTGATATCGCTGTTGGTTGAAATGGGATACTGGTCTTCCACAAGTACAGACGCCTTGGTGTTTTTGGTATTGCGAATAGTTATTTTCCATGTTTTGGTTTCTTTAACATTATTGCCAAAGAACGATTTTGAAGAAAAATCCTTTTGTAATTCACGCTCCACTAGGATGGCCGGGTCGCGTCCGATGGACAAGTTCAGAGAATCTTCGGAAGTATAGGGATCGAGGTGTGTTTTTCCCTGATAGGTATTGTCAAAATAGATATTGGCTTGTCCGGGTAGGAGGTTTAGTTCGTTCCAATCGGTAATTTGAGCCAAAAGGTAAACGTGGGGAGACAGTTTGGGAACCGTTGCGTATTGATAACCTGCTTCAATTTGATGGTCGGAAACGGCAACATCGTACCCTTGATTGTCAGCCGGAATGGTGTAAGGAATTTGAATTCCGAAAGCCGTGGTGGTTTGTTGGCGGGTGGTGGTGACGTATTGTTTGCCAAGTGAACTGTAACCTTTGATACGCCTGGGACTAACCTCCATATCCTCAATTATCAATTCCTCCTCAAGTTCTACATCGTCCTCCATGATGTTTAATCCGGGAACAATACCGGAAGGGGGCGGTGGGGGTGTTGGGTATAGAAACCAGGTTTGCAGTTCCGGTTTGTAATTACTGATGGAGGGGTTGCCAGTGGAGAGTGTCAGGTTCACATTGTCCCAGTTCTCTTCGGTACTTTGAAAAACTTTGGCTTTATAAACCAATGTCACCGGGTCGTCCGTGTCATTTACTCTGATGTCGTAAAATGGCTGCCATCTTGCCTGGTGAACGGTGTACGTTAATTCAACCGGATAATTAGCTGCCTTATCTGCAGTGACTGTCACTTTGATGGTGCTGGTTGGACGATCATCCTGCGCATTTAACTCGTTCAGTTGTCGGTTGATTTTTTCCAGCCGTTTATTCATTTCAAGTGTTTCCTGATGATTCGAAAACAGGGTTTTTTCAATTTCGGTGAGTCGCTCACGGAAGAAGTTGGTGGCCTTGATGAGTTGCTCCACATTAACTCCTGTCTCTTGCCCCCCGATCGATTGATTGCTCATTAACATCTTCTGTTCCTTGATGTAAATTTCGCGGGTGTTCTTTGCCAGCGCAATGCTGTCTTGCAGCTCATCTCTTCTTTTAACAAGCTTCATGGACATTTCATCAGATTTTTTAGAGTCCAGGTAATCAATGCTGTGATTGACGGAAAGGATGGTAATGCCTCTGCCCGCAGAAACCTGCATGCTTTCGGAATTGAGCATCGGAGTTATCCCCGTAAAGAGGAGTTCGCTTTTTCCGGATGGAATGGAAATTTTTGCCTGGCGGGTAACCTGCGCCCCTTGCAGATAAACAACCACGTCAGATATTTGGGAGCTGACTTCTTTTTTATCCTGAGCGTTTATTTGCAAAGTGAAACCCAGAATGGCGATAAGGATTAATATGGTTCTCATAGTTATTAATGATTATGGTTCTACCCAAAGATACATTTATTGTGCCGTAATTGGAATTATCATCAATACCTTGATGTATTTCAGAGGATGGTGAATTAATTGGGATGAGGCCGAGAATTCGGGTTTGTTTCTGAACAAATTGTATCTGAATATGTTTCAGTGTTATAGATAAAAAAACAGGTTCAAATAGAAAATAGTTAATTTGGTAATCTGTAAAAAGTAATGTTATGGAACGACGACATTTCCTCTCCCTGATGGGTATGGCAACTGTTGCTGCCTGTGTTCCCACCGGGAAGAAAAGTAATAATAACGGAGCAGCTGCATCGGCTGCAGCAACGATTGACGGGCATAAATTTCCCGAACTCGGGTATTCTTATGATGCCCTGGAGCCCTGGATTGATGCTCAGACAATGGAGCTTCATTACGATAAGCATCATCGCGGGTATTATGGTAAGTTTATGAAAGCTATTGAAGGTTCAGACCTGGAAACTACTGCCATGCATCAGATTTTTGCCAATGTGTCAGAACATAGTGAGTCAGTGCGAAACAATGGTGGAGGATTCTACAACCATCGTTTGTTTTGGGAAAATATGTCGCCCGACGGGGGTGAGCCTTCAGCTCGTTTGCTGAATGCATTGGTAAAGAATTTTGGCTCTTTCGATGAGTTTAAAAAGGAATTTTCTGATGCCGCCAAAACTCAATTTGGGAGTGGCTGGGGCTGGCTATATATGGAT
>NZ_JADQBH010000141.1 GCF_016278715.1 Marinilabilia sp.
AGAAACATCTGGATGAACTTTTCAGCCAGGCGAAACAACCCGTGAGTCAAGATGAAGTGGCTGCTGTGATTGTGCCTCATGCAGGTTATGTTTTTTCGGGAAAAGTTGCGGCGTCGGGGTTTAATCAGATCCCTAAAGATTCAAAATTTGATCGTGTTTTTTTGATTGGTTCCAGCCATCGTGTTGCATTCAACGGTGCATCCGTTTATACACAGGGAGATTATTTAACTCCGTTGGGAAGGGTGGAAGTGGACCGTGAGGTTGCACAAAAGCTTGTGGACAGCAGCTCTGATATTTCTTCCGATCCGAATGCTCATATTGATGAGCATTCCCTGGAGGTGGAATTGCCTTTTTTGCAGCATCATTTGCAGCATCCTTTTAAGCTGGTGCCTGTTGTGATGGGGCCACACGATGCCAATGGGGCTCCCAGGGTGGCAAAGGCACTGGAAGAGTGGTTCAGGCCGGGAAACTTGTTTGTCATCAGCACCGATTTTTCTCATTATCCTGCTTACGAAGATGCTGAAAAAGTAGATGCGTTGACAGCTGAGGCCATTTTGAAAAATGATCCCCCGGAATTGTTAACTGTTTTGGAAAAAAATCGTCATCTGAAAATAGAAGGACTTTCCACCAGTTTGTGTGGATGGTCTTCGGTGCTGACATTGCTGCATCTCACACAAAACAAAGACAATCTGAGGTTTGAAAAAATTGAATATCAGAATTCCGGTGACACCCTTTTGGGAGATAAAGATCGTGTGGTGGGGTACAATGCCATTGCTGTTTTTCGGGCAGAGCAAACAAAAATGGAAGAGTCGGGTTTTTCTTTGAACCGTGAGGAACAACAGTGGCTGGTTAAAAGGGCTCATGAGGCACTAGAGGCAGCTGTGAATGATGAAGTGGCAAAAGCTCCCG
Organism: Marinilabilia sp.; assembly: GCF_016278715.1. Classification (GTDB taxonomy): domain Bacteria; phylum Bacteroidota; class Bacteroidia; order Bacteroidales; family Marinilabiliaceae; genus Marinilabilia. The sequence continues at coordinate 910 of NZ_JADQBH010000141.1, forward strand.
TTCTTTTGTTTTCAGAAAACCTTGAAGCCCCGGTGGGCGCATTTGTTTCGCTCTACAATAAAGGAAAATTGAGAGGGTGTATTGGAAATTTTGGAAGCGATGCACCTCTTTGGAGAGTGATAGATCGGATGACGGCCGATGCTGCCTTGAACGATTCCCGGTTTTTGCCGGTAACTGACGATGAAGCAGGGCAGTTGGATATTGAAATATCCGTACTGACTCCAAAACGGAAGGTGGAAGATGTCGGAGAAATTGTTCCGGGAAAGCATGGTATTTACATTGAAAAGGATGGGCGAAGCGGCACGTTTCTTCCACAGGTCGCGGAAAAGACAGGGTGGAATCTTGAGGAATTTCTGGGGCATTGCGCCAGAGATAAGGCCGGAATAGGATGGGATGGATGGAAGGATGCAGATGTCTATATTTATGAAGCACTTGTCTTTGGGGATAAAAAATGAATAGAATATGACTATGATAAATTTTTTCGAATGTTGAATCAGAATATATCAAACCCTTTCTCTTCTTTAGTTAAAGGCCGGATGGCTGTTTTTGTGAGTGGTTTTTCCATGTTAATGGTACAGGTGGTGCTGCTACGTGAGCTGTCTTCATTATTTATTGTAAATGAGTTGATTGTTGGGGTTTTTCTCTCTTTCTGGATGCTTTTTTCCGGGATGGGCGCATTTTCTGCCCGGTTTTTTAGAGGATTTCAGTGGTCCTATTCGGGTTTTTTTCCGCTGATTTCTGGCTTTACCGCTCTTCTGTCATTGTGGTTGTTGTATCTTGCCCGGCACTGGATGGCTAGCGAAGGGGGGTCACCTGGTGTATCTGACTGGTTACTGATTACTGCCTTTGTCACTTTTGTATTTTGTTTTCCTACTGGTATGATGTTTACCTGGTTTTCGTCGGCTTTGGGTTACAAATGCGGTGAGCGACAAACAGAGCGGGTTTATATCTCGGAGCAATGGGGAAGCCTTGTGGCGGGAGTTTTGTTTTTTTTGGTTCCGGCGGTCTGGTTGAACGCTTTCTCTGCTCTCACCTTGTTGGTAATCTTTAATTTTCTGGCTGCCATCTTTTTGTTTGCTCCCATAAAGAAGGCTTTAAACAGGGGATTGGTGTTTATTTGTTTGTTGGGGTTGATTGTTCTCCTGATTCTTCCTCAGTACCGGGTTGCACGTGAGTTGATTGCAGGAGGGCGAAGCGTGACCGGGACATTCTTTTCCCCTCGTGGTAGTATTGATGCCTGGACGGAAGGTGACAAAACGGGATACTTTATGGGGGGCCGTTTTGTTTCAGCTAATTCGGTTTCTCAGGAGCGTGAAGAATTACTACACCCGGCTTTAATGCTACATCCTTCTCCGCAGCATATTTTGTTGATTAATGCCAGTCCCGGGCTGGTGGCTGAGGCTTTGAAATATGAAGGCCTGAAAATTGATTTCATTTCTCCGGACGATGCCCGGATTGCTCTGGAAAAGGAGTTGTTGCATATCGGCGGAAAGGATTTTGAAAGGGTCAGATTTATTAATGCCGATCCGCACAGGTATCTGAAGCGATCAGCCGGAAAATTCTATGATGTGGTACTGTTGGGGGGCGGAATTCCCTATAATCTGGCTTCCACACGTTTTTACACCGCCGATTTTTTTCAATTAATCGCTGACAATTTAAGCAGGAATGGCTTTTTTGTGACGGGAGGTATTGATTATTCCTCATCCTGGTCCGGTCCACGGCGTGATATGATAATGGTTTTGGAAGAAACTGTTAGCTCTGTTTTTCCTTATTTGCGCATCTGGGCAGGCGGAAAGGTCTTTTTTGTAGTTTCACAAAAGGAGATTACAGCGGGTTGGTGGGATTATCATGAAGCGGTTTTTGAGAATAACCGGTTTATTAAGGAGGAGTTTTTCCCGGCCGACAGACTGGAATCACAGATTGTGGCTGTACAGAATATTGTGGAGAGCCAGGTACGTTTGAATACCCGTGTAAGGCCCGTGTTGTTTCAGCTGGCGTTGCGCGATATGAGTGATTTCTGGGA
>NZ_JADQBH010000289.1 GCF_016278715.1 Marinilabilia sp.
TTCATGATTTTAATGGTAAAATTGCCAGGTTTAAAAAACCAGAGAAGGAATCTTTTGCTCAGTTATGGAGTGTGTCTGAGACTTTTTTAGAAGAATGCTCTATTGCTCCAAGGAAACTTCGTGATTTTATTGATTTACTTAGGCAAAAACCTTTTAAACTAAAGAGGGGTTTTATAGAGTTTTGGGTACCATTATTCTTGATTGCAAAACAAAAGTATTTTGCTTTTTATGAAGATGATAAATTTGTTCCTAACCTTTCGGTTGACACGCTGGAGGTGGCAATGAAGCAACCTCAAAAGTATTATGTAAGCACTTTTCACTTAAATGAAACAGAAACAAAATTGTTTAACAAGTATCGATATTTTTTAAATCAAGTAGAGAGTATTAACCCCGATACGGATACCTTCATAGAAACAATTAAACCTTTTCTCACATTTTACAAGAGATTAGTTCCATACAGCAGACAAACCAAACATGTTAGCAAAAATTCTCAACGGTTAAGAGTTGTTCTGGAAAATACAGAAGACCCTGTTAAGGCATTTTTTGATGAAATTCCAAGAGCATTGGGATTCTCCTTAAATGGTTTAGAGCAGGATTCTAATATGGAAGAATTCACTTTAAGGCTTAAAGAGACTACGCGTGAATTAAGTGCAGCTTATTCAGAATTAATTAATAGAATTGAAGGAACAATTAATCAGACTATCGATGGGGGCCAATTATCATTTCCAGAGAACAAAGTATTGCTTCAAAAACGATTCAATAAGGTTAAGAAGGAACAGTTGAAGCCAAAATTAAAGGTTTTATTACAGCGAATAAATACTCCTTTGGATGACAGACAATCTTGGCTTATCTCAATTGCTACAGCAATTCTGAACAAAACCCCAGACAAATTCACGGATGACGATGTAGAAGCCTTTGATTCTTTATTGAAGGAATATTTGTATGAATTGGATAATATTACAGATATTAGCACGAAAGACATTGATTCCAACAAAGAAGAAGTTTTAAAGTTTGAAGTAACATCCTTTGTCAGAGGAGTTCAAAAACATCTAATAAGAATGCCCAAGTCAAAAAATAAACAAATCGTCAGTAAGATGGGTTCTATTAGGAATTTGCTTGATAAAAGAGATAGGCAAACAAATATTGCCCTATTGATAAAACTATTACAGGAGGAAATTGAGAATGAGTAAAAAGGTTAGGCATGTTATGGGAATTTCAGGGGGGAAGGATAGTACTGCATTAGCAATCTATATGAAGTTAAACTATCCTGAAATAGACATGGAGTATTACTTCTCTGACACAGGAAAGGAACTTGATGAAGTGTACGCCCTTATCCATGAATTGGAGAGTTTTCTCGGAAAAACTATACACAAACTGCATGCTAGCAATAGTCATAAAGATCCCTTCGACCATTACCTTGATTTATACAATGGTTATTTGCCATCTTCTATGGCCAGATGGTGTACAAAAAAACTCAAATTAGAACCGTTCGAAAGATGGTTAGGTAATGACTTATCTATTAGTTATGTTGCAATAAGAGGCGATGAAGATAGAGAGGGTTATGTGTCCACAAAATCTAATATTCAAACCATCTTTCCTTTTCGGAAACATATGTGGAGTATGGAGATATTGCACAAAGTGCTCCATAATTCAACATTAGGCAAATTAGAAGATCTATACTTCAAGGTTGGAGAGAAAGATAAAAAAGACAGATATGCCGAAGTTATTAGACAGAAACAATCACCTAAATATCTTTTTTCTCAAAAACTTAAGGATCTTCTTGATTTGGGAATTGCCACTTTTAATAAAGTAGTGTTCGAGTTTCTTAAGGGAACAGATTACCCCATAGCCCAATTGAACAACTACTCGCTATTAAATAATGAAGATTCAGTTGATTTAAAGGGGGTTTTTAAATTGTTTGAGGATAATGGAATCAACTTGCCAGGATATTATGAAGAAGTAGAATTTGAAGTTGATGGGGAAAAAGGTACTTTTCATCGTTCAAGATCTGGTTGCTATTTTTGTTTTTACCAAAGGAAAATAGAGTGGATATGGCTATATGAAAGACATCCAAAACTTTTTCAACTTGCAAAAGAATATGAAAAGGATGGATATACCTGGATGGATAACGAAAGCTTAGATGACATTATAAAGCCAAAGCGAATGAATCAAATAAAGCGAGACCATATACAAAAAATAAAAAATAAGCTTACCCAACCAAAATCGAATAAGCTTATTGATATTTTGGATGATGGTGATGAAATGTGCGCTAATTGTTTTATTTAATTCCGTCTAATACATTTTCAATTTCATCCTCATATGATATTTTTGAGGCATATCCTTGTTTAAGCTTTGTTAATTCGTTTTCATTTAGAATTTTTTCATCATATAAGTATATTATTAGTAGTTGAGTTATTGTAGATGAATTCATTATCATTTTGTTTGCAACTGGATCCCAAACCACAAAACGCCACGGTTTTTGGGCAATATCGAAACATAAATTATCCATATTACCCAATATTTGCTCAAAATCACAATTTGTTGTTTGTTTAATTTGGATGCAAGCTTTGACAAATGGCAATAACCCAATAGGCCTAAAGAGCAAATTCCCTCCATTACGATTCCTAAATTCTTCAGAAAAATTGTTAGTTTCTCGTAGATATCTATTTATGGCAGTTAAGTTATTTTTAAAAGCATCCCAAAATGTTAACAAATATCCTTCAAAGTTATTGATTTCTCCATCATTGGGTCTAAATTTCAATAATTCAGTAATGTTTTTATTGGAAGGCTTCTTTCCATACATTTCTGTCCTATAGGCTTTAAAAAGTTCATAATTTGCATAGTAAAGAGTAATTATTGATGTAATCGCGTTTTTATTATTCGTGGGGATCGCCTTTTGTTTGGCATAGACGACTCTTTTCCCTGTGAATAGATCATATTCTTCAAGAAATTTTCTAGTCAAAATTGCAACAATATCATCCTCGTCCAATGCAATAATGTCATCAAGCTTTACTGGTTTTGCATACCGATTTAATGTTGTAAATAACCTTCTAGTTCTTTGTTTTCCCTCACTATCATTTTTATGTCCAATGAATATGGCTGTTATCTGCTGATATTTCAAAGAAGGATCTGCCTTTAAGGCTTCCTTTATTCCTTCTACTCTATGCTGACCATCAACAGGAAATATTTTATGACTACTTGGGAATTCTAATAGCCCCATTTGATAAAAAGAATCATCGCTGAAAGAATATTCAATTTGTTTCCAGTTTGGATAATCATCATATACAGCTAAAACTAATGAGTTGAAAAACATCTCTTTTTGATTGATGATATAATCCTTAATACTTATGTAATTATTTGTAATGCTTCTTTGTATCAAATCTTTTAAACTTTCAGAATTATGAATCTGATCATCGATTTTTGATACAAACTTGTCTACTTGCTCAAATGTTAGTATTGTCGTGTAATAGGTCCAATCTCCCATTTGACCTCTAATTGCTGGTATATTCATAATCAAAATGCTCTAACTGCTTGTTTCTCTTCTTTATCTGGTATTTCTTCGTTCATAGGAAGCAATAACGAATTAATTAATTTTTTTTCTAAATCAATGGTGTCGTTATTCTCGTTAAGTTCGTAGAAGCTTAAATATAGTTCATTCTTCCAATAGTTGAACATCTTTGTAATTTTTGGCCGTTCCACGCCTTTTTTATACCGTAGAAAATACTCCCTACATCTCTTCCTTAAGTTCTGATTATTTGTGTGTTGAGCTCTTCCAATATAGAAAGGGAATTCTGTTATTCCTGGAATAACCGGACACCTAACAGAAAATAAATAAACTCCACCACAATTATTTGGAAGCAAATCAATATCATCACTAAACTCAGTTCCATCATCATTTAGATATTTAATCGTTTTCCAATGACTGAAATTGAGATCAATTGGCAAATCAAATCTTTCCCATAATTTTTGATTAAGAGGAAAATCTACAGTCTTAAGCTTTATCTCCTCTCCTAATTCAAATGCTGTTGATATCATTGTTTTAATTTCTAGTCACTTAGTCCTTGCATTAACTCTTCCATTCCCCCAAAGTTAAGGATGAATTCCGAATAATATGATTTAAAAACATCCTTAAGATAATCAGCAATATCAACACCTTGTTCTATATTGTTTTCATCAAGCCTTATCAGAGAATATTTCTGTTTTTTTGTTATGGTGAATAAGAATAGCGTGTGAAAATATACTGAAGAAATAAATTTATTGTCAGCTACCGTTAGCTGTTCTTGAGTGATGTTTTTATTCTTTGACTTGTAGTTCTTCAGAACATTAGAGTCCATGTTGATTATAACTTTCTCTAATGTGTCGCCAGAAGCAATAGGAATCATTACAGTGTGATAATCAATTTCCTCACCCATGCCTTCAACGTCTTCCCATGTGCTTATACCTTCTTTCGGTTCTTTATAAACCAATTGGAATTCAGGCAACCCAAGGTTTTCCTCTGATATTTTTTCCTCTGGGGCCTTTTCTTTTGGTTGTTCTTTCTCCGCAATTTTCACCCAAAATAATTGATCAAACTCCGTTCCCGCACCGTTTAATGTTACTTTTATTTGGCACATATCTCCAACTTCAAGTGGTGCGCTTTTTAATGGGTTTAAGCCGATTTTTATATTTCCATCTTTCGGGCTGCGTTTCTCTACATTGAAAACGTCTTCGATCTCTCCAATCCCGGCTCTATCACCACCTGATGTATCGTTTTCCTTCTTGTAATTTAGTAGAGCAATTTTCATTTCTCCTGGTTCTTCAACTCGGTCGAAATAGTGATTTTCTACATCGGTTTCAAAGGAGATGGTTTTCTCACCTCCTAATGGAATACTTGCAACCTCCTTTTCACCGTCATTCTTTGCTTTTAGTTTAAAAAATGAAGGGAAACGTTCAGCCTTAAAGGGTTCTGTCTCCTTGTGATGCTTTGTTTGTTTATTAGGTTTTGATTTTGGATTTTCCTTTTTTTGTTCCAATTTAAATGTTTGGTCAAGAAGCTTCATTAGATCACTGTTCATAGGCAGTGATTTAGTGAAGTTTTTTAATAGGTCTTTGGCATCACTGCTATCCGTTGAAAAAGCATTTTTCCGTTCTTTTTCTATTTCAACTAGCCGACTATCTTTTTGAATTAATTTTTTGGTTAGAAACTTTCTAAGTTCTGATGTTTCATCTCCTTGCTTTAACCTATCACGAGAAGCCATGAAGAGTTCTTTCCTAAAATCATAATTCATTTGAGTACAATCCACATGTATTAAAAGGTGGTTTTTTAGGAGATTCATTTTTAAACTTCTTGTAATGAATTCAGTAGTTAGGTTGCCATGAACCTGTCCATTCATAGAAAACAAAACCGACATATTATTTTTAAAATACCTTCTCTGGATATTTTCTTTTGTTTTTTTTACATCAAGGTCTTTAATCCGCGTTTTAAAAACATAACATGTTACGGTTGTTTTTCCAATCTTATCCTCATTGTATTCATTTGACCAATAGTCCTCAATGTATTCTTCTTGGTCGGCTTCCAATCTTCTCTTTAAACCGAAAAGATCAAGCTCTAAAACTTTGTTATTGGGATATCGTTCTTTTGTGTCTACAGTTAAAATAGGGAGTGCAGGCTGAAATAAATACTCATTAATGCTCTGATTTAAATCTTGAGCAAAACCTGAGTAACCAGCAGGAAATTGATAAGAGTATAGTTTAATTATAGATCCGGTTTTAAAGTTCCTCCCATATAATTTAAAATCTTCTTCAGAAATGTCAAAGGAGGGAATTTTTCCTTCAATTACCAGGAATTCATACCATGTATTTTTTTTATCTTGTTGTTCTTCTTTTGAAAATGGATGTTCTCTAATAAGGGTAAATCCAAATTCGCCAGTATTATCGTAGCGTTTAGATGCAATTAGTTGGTAGCTTTTTTTACCACAAAATACAATGCCACCACTTCCGCCCATATTGTATTTTCCTTGGACAAAATGAATTCTATTTTTATTTCCTTTTAGTAAAGAGAGAAAGGTGTCTTCGAATTTTTCAGGATGTTGGCCCTCTCCATTATCATAAATAATAACTGAAGTATTCCTAGGAGTACCATCAGCAATTATCTGTATTTCTTCAGATTGCTTTCTCCTAATATTTTTTAAATCCCAATCTTTGTGTTTTGGATAAAACCTTTCAATAGCTTCTGACATTGATCTCGGGGCCTCTTTGGATTCTGGGTCAATTCCTTCTTCCAAACATCTTTTTGTCAGAGTTGCATCAATTGAATTTGTGACTTTTTCGATAAGAGCAGCAATTGGACTAGCTTGTTGGTTTTCAATAACACCATAGGTTGTTTCACTGCCTCCCAGTGGCTTCCAATTGGCACTTTGATTAAAAATTTCTGGATGTTTATTTATTACCTTTTCAACATCATTTTCTGTTCCAGCATTAAATAACTTGAAGAATAAAGCACGCATTAGATATATTATTTAGGGTAAATGGTGTCATACAATGTCAAATTTAGTAAAAGTTTTATTATTGTATTTAATCAACCTGATAAAATCTGATAATTTGGGATTTTCAATTTCTTGGATTCTTGTTTTATTTTCATGAGGCAAGAATAAATTACAGGAAAGTAACTTTTCCTATAATTATTAAACCTTACTTCATCATCACGTGTATTGAATTATACCCCGCTTAACTCACTCACCTTTTGAAGTCAATTAAAACCTAAGTAACTTACCATGGTCTATTCTGGTTTTCTTAAAGATTTTTAGGTCAACTGCCTTTACTAATTTCCATGCTTCGCTTAACCATATCGTCTTCCGTCCTCTTTCTGGTCTCTGGATCAAATCCGGTCAATGTCATTTCAATCAGACAATGGGCCAAGATCTCTGAAGGGGGAAAATCTTTTAGTGTTGCTTCATTGATGTTCATTCCCATCCACTCTTCCCAAGAGGTGAGCTCCAGACTATGTGATCCTTTGGAATCTGAATTGGTGTCAATCCCTGATAGGTGGATATAAGAGTCGTATTCTGGATCCTTTTCCTCAATGAAAGTAAATAAAATTTCAGAAGTGCTTTTCTGTGGCTCAATAAATGGCATCTGTTCATAAAGTTTTTGATAACCGGATTCATGTTTCTTTTGATCCGGGTATAATGAAAAAAGTTCTTCCCTAACTGATGGCCAAGTAGTATTGGTATAGAGTTCCTTCAAAGTCATGGCATGAAGTGTTAAGTGATCAAACGTGAAATTATCAAAAACTTCTCGTTGAAAGAAATGAATATTGATTATCCGAGTTCGTTATTTTTTTGTCTGCTTTAACGATTGATGAGAGTTTACAAAATCATATTTGCACAAATCAAACATCTGGTATATTTTAGTGCCTGGGTTAGGGTTAAGGTTAGATAGGTCTGTCGGAATGTCGGCAGGCCTGTCTTTTTTTGTGCAAGCGATAAGGGAGAGCATTTTTTTCATTAAATAGATGTAAGTATTCGGTTATTGCATCGCATTCCACCAATATCCTCGTTTCTGGGTTTATTTAATTTCAATAACAGCATTTCTTCGATAAGAATGATGTTCTCCTAAATGCACATACCCTAACTGGTTAGTCAAAAGCTTTGTCCCGTTTATTTCTACTTCCGGCATATTTACATGATGATGACCGTAAATCCAATAATCAATATGGTTATCTGAAATAAAATCACGATGCTCAGAGACGAAAGCAGGATTAATCATTGAATTTTTGAATTGTTCCGGATTACATAAATCTGTTGGAATATGATGCGTGACAACAATTTTTTTGTCTGCAGTAGAGTTATGAAGTTCACGACTCAAAAAGTCCAGGCTCTCTTCATGTAGTCTGTTAAAATCACCACTTCTTAATTTCTTTCCCTTATGCCTTATTTTATAGAAATCGTTGATGCGTCGTTCAACAATTAATGATTCATTATCTGGAATATGTGACCAGAATGCGGTAAAAAATAAAGCAATGCCATCTATGTTAACAACTTTGTTGTTAACCAGAAAAACATTCTCCCTCAGAGATTCAAATACTGGCTTGTCTAAAATCTGAACTTCTTTTCCGGTATAGAACTCATGGTTCCCCGGAATGTTATAAACGGCGTTGAAGTTTTCAGAGACATAATCAAAAAACCAGTGTTTGAAATGTTTCTTTCCCCAATAAGTGATATCTCCTGCCAGAATTAAAATGTCCCCAATTGGTTCAATTGGATTATCCTGAAAATATTGAGTGTTCTGGGGAAATTCGAGATGTAAATCTGAGCAATATTGAACCTTCATAAAGACAAAAATGATTAAACAGGAACCTCAAAAATAAGAATTTTGGCCGGGATATCCTCTTTGTTATGAAGGTAAAAGGAAGAAGAAAAAAAGAATTTTCTCTTTTAATCTTTTTCTTCTTTTCTCATTTTCTTTTTTAGGAAAAAGATAAAAAAATTCTTTTCCGCTTTTCTTAGTAATTCAGCCTTCTGTACATGAATAACAATAAACCACACTCCACACTTGGTATAATATATTGATGGATAGTTTTTTTAGGTGTGGTTTGGGTGTGGTTTAGTTTGTTTTGAATATTTAATAAAAGGCATAAGGGAGAAACAACACTGAAGCCACATATTAAGTTTATGTAATTCAATGGGTTGTGGGTTGTGTGGAGTGTGGTTTTTACTTTCTGCTATTCTTTTGGATGTATGATCGGTCAAATCCGGTAACTTCCGAGAACTGTTTCTTATTGATGTCTGGGTTCCACTGAAAAAACTGACGAATTAGTTCTCCTTTTGGCAAAAGCGGAGTTTTTTCTTTATTTAAAATTGACTTTGCAACTTTGACAGAACAGAAAAAATGATACTTCGTAAGCTCTATGGCTCGATGCATGTTTATCTCACTAATATTAGGGGCTGGAGCAAAAGAAAAGGCATCATCAATTACTTGGAATAGAAGGGCCAATCTACTTGCCTTTTCAAGGGTTTTTCCTTCAATTCCTCTTAAGTAGTGACCTATGGGGGACTCATTGTGAATCCGGTCACATTCTATTTTAAAACCATCATAAAGGATTTGAGCTTCATTTGACATCCTGTATTGATAAACCTCTCTTTTGAAATCTTTCTCATACAATGTCTCAGGAGAGTGCTTAAATATCTGATTAATCAGAGTGTCATATTCATTTAGTGCTGATTCAGGAATTTCCTTTACTATCCCTCCTTTCCTATAATCAATTGGGAGAAAGAAGTTGTATCTGGCAAAGTCACCGCTTAAAATAGTGTCTTTCGACACAATGCGATTCAGTCGTGAGGGTTGATGGCCTCCGAGTAGGTTTTCCGGACTGTCATAAATGGTGAAACTTGAATCTCTATCACCGTTGCCAACCCGATTCACAACTATTTGCACATTAGAGTAACGTTCTAACCGGGTGGCTATTTCTGCATCAGCAGCCTTATTATATTTCCCTAAGCTACCCAGGTATCTGGTTATTTCATCTGAGTATATGCCAATGCCCTGACCTGCGTTAAACTTGTGTTGCCAATTTGAAGCTTCCAGGGTGACATCAGATAACAGGAATTGTTTTTTCTCGGGAATTGAGCTTTGATTCATCTCCTTCTTATTCAGTGATTGGTATTCCTTTAGTTTCTCCTTATATATCCTCTGACTTTCTTTATCTCTTTTGAAGATGGGCTTTAGCATTTCTTTTTGAGGTGGCGTTTTTTGTTTTCCAGTATCAGCAAGAATTAAATTCCAAAAAATTGTCAGATTTTTATAAGGGCCATTTAGCAGTCGATTTGAACTTCCATTTGCCACTGCACAAGCGAATAGACCTGCCACAGCGGGAAATTCTATCGGTACGCAATAACTATCGGCTACAAGCTGACAGTAAGACCGTAAAGTCTCCGGTAGGGACTCTTCGGGAAAGGGCATTTCATCCTTTCCGTTTAAAACATCCTGGCTAAAATTTGAGTTTTCAATCTGATCGTTGTCCAATTGTGGGTTATTCGTTTCTTCCACAATAAGTTTTTCACAATTAATTAAATTTTCCATAACTTTGATTTGCGTTTAAAGATGGGTGAGCATTTGTGCTTGCCTTTCTTTTTATAGTTTGGGGTCTTTCTTATTTCGTCGTTTTCTCCATTTCTTTACCCTATTGTCAGAGTTGCTGCCCATATTGCCAGACTGGTTGCTATTCCCATCAGGACTGCCAGTAAAAATATTTTTAATGTTATTTGTCGTCCCGCTCGTTTCTGTTGTTTCAGGATTTCTTCGGATGTCCTGAGTACTTCTTTCCATTGTATTAGGATTGTGGCCAGTTTTAGTTCCTCCTCCTTGGCCTGAACCAGAAGTTCCCGCAGTGATTTTGTTACCGGTGTAATCTGTTCTCTCAACTCCTGTATTCCGGAGATATTTGTTTCCTGAAGTCGATTGATTTGCTCCTCTAACATTTTCTTTCGTTCCTCTACTACCCGTTGGGCGGAGAGGGTTAAGTTCTCTTTCATGCTCATAGTTTAATTGTTTTTGGATTTTTGACCAGGTGTAGCCTCGGCCTATGTTACTTCCTTTGAATGAAGAGCCTTCAAGTTCTTAGCTTATTCCGAAGGTTTTCTGTGTGTTGCCATGAAAAACCACGTTAACTCCGTTTTTCTGTAGGTCATCAATGAACTTGGGCAGAGATGGTTGTTTTTGTAATGAATCGTCAATGATCGCAGCTATTTGGGTTTTTGCCGGAACGTCTCCCGTTCTTCTGTAATACTCAACTTGCCCTTTCGAAAGCTGTTTCGCTTTTGATTCGTGACTGTTCTCGACCTTTTTCAAACCATATTCCTGCTCGAATGACCTTAGAATAGCTTCGGTTTTTCGAAAGTCATTTTTGTCAGTTACTGTTTTTCCTGCCATGTTTACCCGGTTGGCCACAATGTGAATATGGTCATGCTCCCGATCGAAATGTCGGTAAACGAGAAACTGGTTTTCAGAAAACCCCATTTCATTCATGTATTTATGAGCCATTCCCATAAACTGTTTATCCGATAGTTTCTCTCCCGGAGCCAGGTTAAGGGATGCATGAAAAACCGGTTTTCCAAGATTCGGACGTTGCGAAGCAACAATCTCAAACTCGTTGGATAGTTGTTTTTCTGATTTTCCGTACATGTTTGAACCTATCCGGGTGCCAACTCCCTGGCTAACCTTATTTTCCAAATACCGAAGGACGCCTGAAAATGATTGACCTTTGGAAATTTTTCCGATCATAATTCCAGGAGTTTTTGCTGAATTTGGGAAATAGCTTCTTTTAATTCTTTCAAAAGTGGTAATTCAGATGCGAGTATCGGGTTTCCAGAATTGGCATGATGTGCTAGTTGATTTATGTTATTGCCAATTCTGCTTAGGTCAATAAACAACTTTCTATTGATTAATTTCTGTTTTGCTGCCGGACGTTTCTTTGAAAATGCACAGGCACGAAACCAATTGGTGACGGTTGATCCTGCCAAGTCTGCAAGATCCTTTGCCAGTTGGTGTTCAGATTCTGTTAATCGAATATTAACCTGAAAGAGTTTCAACTCTTCATAATTTTTCCTCGGGCGAACCATACTGAGCCATTTTTTCAAGCGTATTCGGGCATCAAAATGCTACGAAATACATTGCTTGCTTATACTTAAATACTACCTGTTAAATCTTTTTCTTCTCGCTCTTATATTCTCGCATGGCGGCAAGAATCTCGGATCGGAGAAAAAAGACACTTTCGCCCAGGTATCTCTTATTAAGTATGCCGGCCTCACACCAGTTTTCTATGGTTTGCCGTGATTTGTTGAGAAGTTTGCAGACATCCTTTGTTTGTAGTACATCTTCTTGATTGTTTGAGGAGTTTACACCTTTAAGTGCTTCTTGAATCTCTTCTTTAAGTAGTTGACGATGTTTTTGTAAAAACGCCTCTGGTTGTAGTAAAACGAAATTTTCCATGTCGATAAATTTGTATTGTTTGGTACAATGCAAATTAAGTAACATGGAAACTGAGAAGTATGCCAATTCATAATATGAAATTACCCTTTCATATTATGAATTTAGTGTGGGTTGTAATATTTCTCTTTTAAATCACGAAATAAAGTGCAGTTGTTTCTTTTTTCTTCTAGCAGCTTTAAAATTCTCCTGATTTTTCTTTCTTTTTCCTTAGTAAGGCCTTTGCCATCATCTATGAATAATGAAAGCTCATTTAGTAGCGTAAGCTGCGTTCCTTGCAAGGAGGAGGGTTGGATACCGAGTAATCCACCCACGATATATCGAAACTCTAAATCATTGGTCTTTATTTTTAGTTCTTCAATTAGAAAAAGATATAATAGATACAGTTTTTCCGGGTTGGTATAGTTGCTTTCGGGAGTTTGACTTTTTTTCATTTCAAAATAAACCTGGGCTGCGGTTTTGGTTTTTATTTCTTCAAATGGGTTATTGCTTTCGATTTTATTGCATATATCCTCAACATCAAAATATAAAGCTGGTTCATTGTATCTATTTATTAGTTCAATCCGGGATCGAAGCCTATTGAAGTATGGGACATGTGTTAATTTGTAAAATGACAATAAGGAAAATGATAGAAATATAATTAATGAAACTAAAATGACTGCATTTTGTGCCTCCTTAATGTCTAAGAATATTAAAAGGAGGAGAATTCCCAAAACTAAAGGGGTGTATAGAAAGAATATGATTTCTGCTCTTTTTGAGTATAAATAGTCCTGAAATGTGTTATTTAAGATTTCCGACAATTCAAATTCATCTTTGCTTAAATTGTACTCTTTTCTCAGTCGGGCATTGAATCTTTGTAAAAACTGGTGGTATTTTGACTTTTTCATAAACTCCTTTTTTAGGAAATAGATTAAAATTAAAAAGTGAAGTCAAAATAAGTAAAAAGAGGAGAATTCTGGAATTATTTGCCCCCGATTTGGCACCTGAAATAAAAAAGCCCCCTGAAAATCAGGGAGCTTAGTTTTGATTTTGTACCCAGGGCCGGGATCGAACCGGCACGATATTGCTATCACTGGTGTTTGAGACCAGCGCGTCTACCAATTCCGCCACCTGGGCATTGCTGGTTGCAAAATCAATGTTTTGCGGGTGCAAATATAAAACATTCCTTTGGTGTTGCAAACAAAAATTATCGATTTAATTGATTGCTTTTTCCTGGTGAAATTATAAAGTCCCAATAATGTGATATTTATCGAATCTTGATTGTGTTTGGGGCGAATACAAAACAGGCTTATAAATGTCGGGTTTGCGTTCAGCACTGCTCCTTTTCTTGCAAAAATTCCGTCATACCAGCGTCCCTTCTCTTAGTGGTGCCCAAGGTGCTACGAGCTACGAGCCATGAGCTAACAGCTAATATGCCTATTATGGTTAAATCCCTTTTGTTGTCTCATGTGGTTTAAATACTTTTATCTTTGTTAACCGAAATGCATTATTCTAAAGGATGAGCACACTGATAAAAACCTCCGGAATTGTATTGGATCATGTCATGTATCGTGAATCCAGTGCCATTATTCACATTTATACCCGGGAGTTGGGACGTCAGAACTACATTGTCAATAGTGTGCATGGCAACCGAAAGAGCCGAAAGACAATCCTTCTTCAGCCTCTAAACAGAGTGAAACTGGAAGTGTACCACTCGTCCCGGAAAGACCTGCACCGCATTAAGGAGTTTTATCTCGACCGGCCTTTGCTCAATCTGCCATATCATCAGAGTACACGGGCGCAAACTTTCTTCCTGGTTGAGTTTTTGTCAAAAATCCTGGTGATGCAGGATCCTGCCGGCGAATTGTATGATTTTCTGGATCAATCTGTCGATTTGATGGACGCCCGTGCCGAGGGAACTGAAAATATCCATCTGTTCATCCTGTTTCGGCTTACCCACTTTCTCGGGTTTTATCCCAATCGAAACATAGCAGGTTCCCGGTTTTGGTTTGACTTAAAAAATGGTGATTTTGTGGCCCACGAACCTACCCATCCGCTATTTCTGAATCCTGAGAAGGCCGTTCTCTTCTTCCGGTTGTTTGATGCAGATGTTTTTTCCATGAAACAGATTGCTAAAAATGCCAACGAAAGAAATACCATTTTGAATGCCCTTCTTGATTTTTATCGTTTACATACCCACGGTTTTGGAGCCTTAAAATCCCTGGATGTTCTGCAGAGTATGTTTCACTAATTTGAAATTCCGGGAGTTGTTTACTTAATGGCTAACTGGTTACTAATGCCTTTTGCCTTGCTACCGGCCTACTTTTACCCAACAAAACCCAAAAGAGTTATTTGCCATAAATGATTCAATGTCTTCTATCTTGCCTATGTTTTTTATAACTTTCATTTAACAAAACCCAAAATACTTACATGCCTTAAGGAATAAACCCTTCTTGATTCCTTATGTTCTTTATGTAGGGGAGTTGAAAAATCAAAGTATTCTTCCCGTGTAAGAATGTAGATCGATGTCAGATAGTCAATTAAATCAGGCTTTCTGTCAAATTTGGGTTGATATTCAGGCAAAAATGCCAGCTATTTGTAAGTAGAGAGAATTGACTGATGAAGAGCAATTTACGCAAGAGGTGAAAGAACGTATTCTGATTTAGGTGACTGGGAGTGAATGTGTTACCTGGGATGAATCTTGTTTGTGGTAAGTGAATTAAAAGATGCACTTTTGCATCGATTATTTAGTATATTTGAGTAAGCACACATCGAAAAATAAAATTTTATCATGATAGCTCCCAAGCTTATTACTCTTGAGAATAGTATTGTAAATGAAATGAGTGAACTAGGTGACAGCCACAATGCCATTAATATGGCTACCGGCTATACCGATTTTCATTGTTCTCAAAGGTTAATCGATCTGGTTCAGAAGCATATATCCGAAGGCATCAATGAGTTTGCTCCGGCTTATGGAGTGATGACTTTAAGAGAAAAGGTTTCTGAAAAAATTGATAGCCTGTATGGCCATAGATACAATCCTGAAACGGAAATTACCATTACAGCCGGCGCTACCCAGGCTATTTTCACTATAGTTACCGCCCTTATTCGCGAGGGAGATGAAGTGGTCATTTTTGAACCTGCTTACGACAGTTATGTTCCGGCCATTGAAATCAATGGGGGAAGGCCAGTATTTGTTCCACTCAAAGGAAACGACTTTCACATCGATTGGGAAGAGGTTCAAAAGCTGATCACCTCTAACACCCGGATGATTATTCTTAATTCACCGCACAATCCTACCGGGATGGTTTTGTCAGAGATTGATATGCTCCGTTTGCAGAAAATCATTAACGGAACCCGCATCACGGTTTTATCCGACGAAATTTTTGAACACATTGTATTTAATGGCGACTCGCACCAAAGCGTGGCTCTTTATCCCAAGCTGGCCGAACGTAGCATTATCATCAGTTCTTTCGGGGAGACTTATCATGTATCGGGATGGCAAATTGGGTATTGTGCGGGGCCTGCCGATGTGATGCATGAATTGAGAAAAGTGCAACGTGTAATGATGCAAAGTGTTTCATCCCCCTTTCAATGGGCCCTTTCAGAATTTCTGGAATACAAAGGTGAATACCTTCAATTGGCTAATTTCTACAGGGAAAAGCGTGACCGCTTCAATGAATTAATGACGGCAACCCGCTTTAAACCCATCGTTTCGCATGGAACGTTCTTTCAGCTTTTTAGTTATGATGATATTTCTGAAGAAAGCGATAAGGATTTTGCCATTCGCCTGGTAAAAGAAGTGGGGGTGACCACCGTTCCAGTGAGCGCTTTCTATCACGAAAAATCGAAAAAGCATTTGTTGCGGTTCAATTTTGCGCGTACCGATGAGAACCTTCAGATGGTTGCTCAAAAACTTTCAGCCCTATAGTCTTCAGACGATAGAGGCCGAATTATGAAGCGGACATTTTTAAGAGAGCAATCTTTTTGGTTACGTTCCCAAAACTCTCAATTAAAGAATCAGAGTATGCGTTAAGGTCTTTCAATGCAAAAACGTTATCCTGAGAAAATGAGTTAAGTTACTGCATGGCCGGATTAATTTGCTCCGAGGCCAGACAGTGTTCTTCTGTTGCTGCAGAGATCTCTTGCACCAGGTCAGCAGTTTTTTGAAATTCTGGTACCACCGTTGCCAGCAATTTTATTGAACGCTCGAATAGTTTCACCCTTTTGGTGGTCATTACATGGAGTGACATAAAGGTGCAATTCCCTAAAATAATTCTGAATTTCCATCAGCGGAGCAGCCAGCAAAAAAAGAGTGTGACAACCTTATGCCACTTTGACCTACGAAGTGCAGCCCGGTCTTTTTAATTACGAATGATTTTCCTATTTTTGCACCCGAACAAGGGCTCCATAGTTCAAGGGATAGAACAAGAGTTTCCTAAACTCTAGATACAGGTTCGAGTCCTGTTGGGGCTACAAAGCACTCTGATTTTCAGGGTGCTTTTGTTGTTTTTGTAAAGTATAAAAAAATCATAAAATTCTACTTTTAATAGCATCTTTTGTGCATTTGCTTTCTTCTTTTGACCCTTTTTATCAAATAATGCTAAATAGAAATCTATAAAAATGTGTAAAAGTTTAAATTAATTATAATTTTGAATTATCGTGAGAGTTGTAATTAGTGATTAATCTGTTTTTTTTGCCTTTAAAATTTTGTAACCCATGCCCCGAAAATCTGTTTTTTATGTTTCTATCTTCCTGTTTTTTAGTACCGGTTTTTTTGCGCGGGCACAGATTGCCAGTTATGACACTAAAGTGAAAATTGAGGAGGGGAGAAAGATTATCGAAAAAAGCTTCTTAATTAATATCAACTCCAGAGACGATCTGCATCTTGCTGATATAGAAATTGAGGTTCAAAATTCTCAGGAATTTAAATTGCTGGAAGCTTCTGTTCTTGATGCTGATGGAGAAAAAGTCCGAAAACTTAAAAACCGTGATATCAAAACCCGCAGCAATCTTTCGTATGGTAGTTTTTTCAATGATGATGTGGTAAAGGAGTTCGAACTTTACTGGAACAATTATCCGTATCAAATAAAATACGCCTACCGCATAGTTGAATATAAATTTGTGTCTGTAGCTGGTTGGCATCCTGTTGTTGAAAATGATATTTCCGTTAAAAAGGCTTCCCTTCAGGTAGAAATTCCTTCTGACTATCCTGTATCCATGGATTTTTCAGATCAGCTCCAATACCAGGTAAATGAGAGCGACGATGTTAAAAAGATGGTCTGGGAGATCCGGGATTATAAAAAACCGGAACAGGAGATGTTTGCACCCCATGAATTTGAAACGATTCCCAATGTTTCTATTTTTCCGCAAGAGTTTAAGTATGGTATAGCGGGAAATTCCGGTTCATGGGCTTCGTTCGGAGAATGGTTCGATTCGCTGAATAAGGGCTCTCTTATGTTGACGGTAAAAGAAAAAATGATAATTGATAACCTGATTAAAGGTATTGATGATAAAAAGGAAATTGTTAAAACGCTCTATCATTATCTGCAGGACAATGTCAGGTATGTCAACGTTCGGCTTGACATTGGAGGACTGAAATCGTATCCTGCAGAGTATGTTTGTCAAAAAAAGTATGGCGATTGCAAAGCGCTTACAACCTACATGAAGGCGTTGTTAAATTATGCCGGTATCCAATCCAATTATGTGCTTATCCGTGGCGGCTTCGATGTTCCCCGGATTAATCCCAATCTCCCCGGTCAACAGTTCAACCATACGATACTGAGTGTCCCATTGGGAAATGACACATTGTGGCTGGAAAATACATCAGGAATTATCCCTTTTAATTATTTGGGAACCTCCTTGCAAAACAGAAAAGCTCTGTTTGTTAATAAGGACAGCAGTAAACTGGTCACTTTTCGTGCAATGAACCTTGATGATGTATTTGAACACAGGATTTTTGTGTTCGGTTTGGATAAAGAGGGTAATGGAGCGATTACCATAAACCAGCATTTGAGGGGCGGAGAATTTGAAAAGTACAGGTATTTTCAAAAAGCCTTAAATCCCGAAGAGCAGGAGCGGGTAATTAAAAATGGTCTCAACACAACGTATTTCGATTTAAAAAGCTTTTCTTTTCTCCCGGCAGACAGGGATGAGCATCAGTTCAATATCCTTGTCGAAGCATCCTGCAAAAATCTTTTCCGGCGGGTTGGAAATATGAAAATCATTAAACCACCTGTGTTCTCCGTTCCCATGCCCGAAAAACCAGAAAAACGAAGAAATGCGGTTCGGGTCCATATTCCGGTTAACAAAACAGATTCCATGGTGTACAATCTTTCGTTACCTGAAATCTATGAGATAGAACTCCCCGCGGACGTGTTTCTGGATACACCTTATGGTCAGTATGAAACACGCTACCTGAATGAGAACAATAAACTCGTTGTTGTCAGTAAATTCCAGCTGTTTCAGGGAGATTATCCCATAGAAGATTATGATGGGTTCTACTCTTTTTTTAGTGAAATTGAAAAAATAAGACATCAGTCAGGCATTGTAATAAACATAAAATAAAAATCCGGCTGAAGAAAGAAGAGATTTTTAGTCGGTCGCCAGTCGTTGAAAAGATTTTTTTACAAACCACAAACAATAACTCCGTTTGAGAAAACAACTTAAACCCATGAAAAACAGTCTTATTATTCTATTCCTGGCCTTTGCGCAGATGCTAGGAGCACAAAATTTCTCCAGAAAGTTCGGTGATATTTCGGATGCTGAAATGAATTTAACCCGTTATGATAAAGACCCGGATGCCGGAGCGGTTGTCCTTTATGATATGGGAGAATCGCGCTTTATTGACAACCAATATGATTATAACATCCGTTTTATCAGATCCAAGCGAATTAAAATTTTTGATAACTCGGAATTGGATCAGGCAGAAATTTCTATTCCTTTTTATGTCGATGGACGGGGAAAAACCGAAACCGTGGAATCCATTGAGGCTTTTACCTACAATAAAGTGAATGGCGAAATTACACGCACTCCGGTCAAGAATTCTGATATTTTTGAAGAGCGTATCAATGAGCGGTGGAGAAGAAAGAAATTTGTCTTTCCTGATGTTCAGGAAGGTTCGGTTTTGGAAATGAGGTATGTTGTGGAATCGCCGTTTTTGTTCAATCTCCCCGACTGGGATTTTCAGGAAAGGATTCCGGTTATTTTTAGTCAATATGAGGTTCGAATCATCCCTTTTTATGAGTATATTTTTATTTTACAGGGCAAATCTTCATTCGATACGCAAATGTCCAGACTTTCGAGCAAAACACGAATTTGGGGCAATTTAACCAACCATAGGGGCATAATATCAGGAAATGGAGTGGAGTATAAGGAGAATATTCATACCTACGGCATGAGGAATGTTCCTGCCTTTAAAGATGAGTCTTTTATTACGTCTATAAGTGATTATATCATAAAGCTTGATTTTCAGCTCTCCAAGGTTTATTATCCCAGTGGAGGAACCAATGAAATAATGACAACCTGGCCCAAACTCAATAAAGCATTGCTGGATCACGATAAATTTGGGAAGTATATTAAACGATGCAGTCGTTTTGCGAAAAAGGCAATGAAAAATTCAATAGACCTTGAGGGACAAAACGAAGCACAAAAAATAAAAACGCTTATTCAATATGTGAAAGATAATTATTCATGGAACGAGTATAATTCCAAATTTGCTTCTAAATCCCCTTCTGAATTTGATACACAAAAATCAGGAAACTCAGCCGACATAAATCTCTTTCTTCTGGCGCTTTTTAATGCGGCCGATATTGATGCTCAGCCTGTAATCCTGAGTACACGGAAAAACGGAAAGATTAACACCGATTATCCTTTTGAAAAAGACTTTAATTACGTGGTGGTGATGGCTGGCCGGGAGAAACCAATTTTGGTGGATGCAACCAATGTGTTCCTTCCATTTTATAAAATACCTGTCCGCTGTATTAATGAAACCGGACTGATTGTTGAAAAGAATGAGGTGAATTGGGTGGAATTAAAAGACCAGATTCTCTCCTCAAAAATAAACCAGATAACCATTCGTCCTAATCCCGAAACTTTAAAAGCAGCCACCAGTATTTCATCTTTTTACGATGGATATGAAGCAGGGCTGTTTAAAGATGAACATAAAGACGATATCGCTTCAATAAAAGATTTCTTCTTATCAAAAGAGATTTCACAAATAAATGCCGTCAGGACAAGAAATTATGACCAACCTGAGGAAGCGTATCAAATTTTTATTGAAGGTGAAACGAATATCGAGAAAATCGGAGACAAAATTGTTATTTCTCCTTTTCTTGACCTGGCAATGAATGAAAACAAACTCAGGCAAAAGGACCGGAGCTATCCCGTTGACCTGATATACGCCAGAGAAGAATCCTTTTCCACTACAATTTTTATTCCTGAAGGTTTTGAAGTGGAACACTTACCAGGTAATGCAAATACATCTGATGACCTGGCGGAGATTCAGTTGAATTATGTGAAAAATGAGGGAAATAAGATTTTTGTTACCGGAAAATATACCTTAAAGAAAGCAGTTTATAGTCCTGATGAATATTCTAAAGTAAAAAAACATTTCAACACGATTGTAAGACGATTTAATGATGATATTGTTTTAAAATCCACACTTTGACCCTTGAAGGGTGAAGGTAAAACGATGATTATCAGGGAAAAAGCCATTAAGCAAACTCTTGAATCCAGGGCGGAAGTCGGTTTTGGTTGATTCTGGCAGGGAATATTTACTAAGCCCCTTGCAGGTTAAGTGTACTTCCATCAACCTGCGTCGCTCTTTTGCCCATTTTTTTCTGAATGATTTTAAAATGATGCTCATCTTCGGGCGAAACAAAGGCAATGGCGTTTCCTTTGGATTCTGCCCTGCCTGTTCGTCCTATCCGGTGCACATAGTCCTTGGGCGACCGTGGCAATTCATAATTAATAACATAAGGTAGGAATTTGATGTCGATGCCTCTTGCCATTAAATCGGTTGCCACCAGGACTTTAAGTTTTCCTTCCTTAAACAGACGCAGAACGGTTGTTCGGTTTCCCTGACTCTTTTTGCTGTGAATGGCTTCTGCCTTGATACCGTTAGCCTGCAGTTTTACGACGACGGCATCTGCACGGTGCACCGACGATGTAAACACCAGAACCTGCTGCATATTTTCATGCTTGATGAGATAGCGCAACAGAGGCCCTTTTTTTTCTTCGGGAATGAGATAGGCGGTTTGTTCTATTAAATCCAGATTGGCCTTTTCCTCTTCTACCTTAATTACAACCGGCTGGCGAAGTAATTTCTTCTGAAACGTACTCAAATCCTCGCTAAGGGTGGCAGAGAACAAAAGAGTTTGTCGTTTTGCAGGTAACAAGCTAAGAATCCTTGTCATTTCTTCTTTAAAACCAAGGTTGAGCATTTTATCAGCCTCATCCAGCACTAATATTTCTACATCCGAGAGAGAAGTGGCTTTGGCAGAAATTAAATCCAAAAGTCTTCCGGGGGTGGCAACCAAAATATTCACTCCTTGTAAATCTATCATCTGTGGGTTGATGGAAACGCCGCCATAGACTGCCAGACTTTTTGTTTTAACAGGAAGATACTTCCCAAACGTGTTGAAGGCAGTATTTATCTGAACAGCAAGTTCGCGGGTAGGCACTATCACCAATGCTTTTATATGCCGGTTTTTCAGGAGCCGGGTTTTTTTCTGAATATGTTCCAGCACAGGCAATACAAAACCGGCCGTTTTACCAGAGCCTGTTTGTGCAATGCCCAAAATATCTTTACCGCTTAAAATAGCAGGGATTGCTTCTTTTTGTATCGGGTAAGGGGTTTTGTATTTTTGTTCGGTTACAGCTTTTAATAAAGCTGGCGATAGTCCTAGCGAAGAGAATGACATAAAATGTAAGTTGATTAATAATGATGAGCCTCAATTATCTATGAATTTTCCGGCAATTGGGTGAATCTCTTAATATTTGAGCATCTCGTAACGAAAACTAATAAATAAAGCACACTAAGTGCAAAGATAAGCCGAAAAGGTCATTTAAATAAAACTTTACCTCTTTTTAATCGTACCTTTGCCTTGCCGTTCAAAATATCTTCAAGCTGCTTCAGGTCTTGTTTTAAGCCGACCTTGGCAGTTGAGTCTAAATAGTGCCTGTCCATAAACTAAGCAAATTTTGTTCTTAGAGCTGTTTCTGGTCAGAAAGTGCCAATTGCTAGGCTTGAGAAGCCGCCAAAAACGGAGTTTACTAATCGTAAATGAGTATTTTGGCGGCAAGCGTAACGACGCAAGTGGTACTTTATGGACAGAAACTAAATACAAACATCAATCAAAACATATAAAATGTCTCATTCTACAATACTTTCCCGCTTCAATATTGCTGCTCTGAACGAAATGCAGCATGAAATGCTTGCTGCCGTCCAAAAGCCAAACGATGTGGTATTAATATCACCCACCGGTTCGGGGAAAACCATCGGATTTCTTTTGCCTGTGTTGCAATTGTTATCCCCCGATAAACCGGGCGTTCAGGTTTTAATTCTGGTTCCATCGAGGGAACTGGCCATACAACTGGAGCAGGTATTTAAACAAATGGGAACTCCCCATAAGATTAATTCCTGTTATGGTGGACATCCTGTTCGCATAGAAAAAAACAACTTTCAGCAGTTACCTGCTGTTTTGGTAGGCACTCCCGGAAGAGTGGCTCATCATCTGCGCCGAAAAAATCTGATCCTTGAGGATGCTTCCACAGTCATTTTAGATGAATTTGATAAGTCTTTAGAACTCGGGTTTACCAGTGAGATAGAACACGTCCTGAAACAATGCAAAGGGGTGAAGAAACGAATTCTTACCTCGGCAACACCCATAAAAGAAATTCCGGCATTTGTTGGAATCAGTAATCCGATTGAGTTAAATTATTCTTCACGACAGTTGACATCAAATTCGGAATTGGTTATGAAATCGGTGAATGTGCCGGGTGGGGATAAATTACATGCCCTTATGCTATTGCTCGGTCATATTGATGCGCAATCGACACTTGTGTTTTGTAATCATCGCGATGCTGTAACCCGGATATCACAACAACTGAAATTAAATGGAGTTGAACATGGTTTTTATCATGGAGGGTTGGACCAAACAGACAGAGAGAAAACACTCATGAAATTCCGAAACGGGAGTATTAAAATATTAATTACCACCGACCTGGCAGCGCGTGGGCTGGATATCCCGGGAATCGAAGCGGTTGTTCATTATCAACTACCGGCAACCAAAGACGTTATGATTCATCGCAACGGAAGAACTGCCCGGATGCACGCTGCCGGGACGGCCTATTTTCTGTTGGATTCTGATGATTTTTTACCCGATTTTATTAATACTGTGTCTGAGGATGAAAAGCTACCTGAAAAACTGATCCTTCCCAAACCCAGCCAATGGAAGACCTTGTACATCGGAGCCGGGAAAAAAGACAAGATAAATAAAATGGATATCGTAGGGATGATGTTGCGAAATGGCCAGTTGCAAAAAGATGAACTGGGTAAAATTGAAGTACTGGATCACTCGGCTTATGTGGCCGTAAAGAGTGATAAGATCAATAAAACTCTTGGACTGATAAAAGAAGAAAGGATCAAGAAGAAAAGAGTCAAAATGGAAATCTCAAATTGAATGGGATTTCTGCCGCTCAACCGGCCTTGCATAATACTTTCTGGCATTTAAAACTTCAAATATTATTCTTAATTTGCAGTTATGGATTTAAAACTAGCAGTACTCATCGACGGAGACAATATTCCTTCTGGGTATGTAAAAGAGATGATGGAAGAAATTGCCAAGTACGGCAATCCTACCATTAAGCGAATTTATGGCGACTGGACCAAACCCAATTTGTCGCGGTGGAAGAATATTCTTCTGAAAAATGCCATCACACCCATCCAGCAATACGGATATACCACAGGAAAGAATGCCACCGACTCCGCCATGATTATTGATGCCATGGATATCCTCTATTCTGAACGGGTTAATGGGTTCTGCCTGGTTTCCAGTGACAGCGATTTTACACGTCTGGCGACTCGCTTGCGGGAAGCCGGAATGCAGGTAATTGGCATTGGAGAAAAGAAAACGCCCGATCCGTTTATCGTGGCCTGCGACAAGTTTATCTATATCGAGATATTGAAAAATATTGCGGATGAAGACGGTGAAGCCGAAGAAGATAAAAAGCCGGCAAAGAGCTCTGTGGATAAAATTACTCCGGAAGTGATTCGATTGATTTCAAGTTCTATTGAAGATATTGCCGATGACGACGGATGGGCTTTTCTGGGCGATGTGGGCAACCTTATACAGAAAAAACAGCCTAATTTTGACTCCCGGAACTACGGGTTTCAAAAACTGACACCATTGATTAAATCCATCAGCAACTTTGAAATTGAGAAGAGAGAAAACACCAAAGGCCAACTTAAGTTAATTTATGTCAGAAAAAAGGAGAAACCTAAAAGGCGACCCAAGAAATAGTGGTTAGTTCTGAAACCAGGTATGCCACAGGAGGTCGTTGAGAGACTTACATTTTGTACCATATATTGCCTTTGGTGATAACCACTCCGGCTTTGAAAAATAAAAATGAAAAAAGTCTGCGCGTCAAAGTGTGATGGGCAGACTTTTTTTTCAACCCAACGATTAAATGAGATTGTATTTAGCCCCAATTTCCTCAAGACTTAGGCTTGCATTTGGCAGTAGGTTGGGTGGACAATCGCCAAATTTCTTTTTTGCCATGTAGCGTTTGCACTCTTTGTAAGCGGGTTCACCACCTTCGCAATACTTTTTTCGATACACCATTGAGGTGTATTCTTTTCCGGCCAGAATGCCATTGAAAATGGGACATTTTGGCGAGTTTGGGCAAGTTGAATTCATGAATACGGGTTTTAATTATTGATGAGTTTCGAAAAAAAAGATTTTCGAAACGAACTACTGTTCACGAACTTAACGAAAATTTTGAAAAGTGAATTAATTTTTTGATGGAGAGTTCTTTTTTATTCTTGAGTGTATTCGCAATACTTCGTCAAGTTGTCACAAACGCCTAATAATTAATTTATTACAAGACCTGGCGACCTGGTTACAACTCACTCAAAATAAAAACTTTATGTCATCGTGTCTTTTCGTTTAAGCTTTTTAACGGATTAGTGTAGTGTGATAAAGTGTATAGTTGTCAAAATTAAAACTTTAGAAATTTTTGTGCCGGAGTTAGCCTGTTGTTAATGAGGATTCAAAAATTTTCAGGGGATGTAATATATGCTTCAAAGAAACCAAAAATTTTAAACAAACTTATTACACACCCTTAATAACGAAGAGTTTGACAAAAAAAAAATTCTTAGACAAGGCCTAATCTTTAATGCTGAAATTCCTGCTGACCACATTGCCTTCATTATCCACCAGCGTGATGGTGTGATTGCCTTCCTCGGGCGCAATCTCCATTTCGTGGGGACTTTGGGTTTTGTCCAGATAGGTCTGGTCAAGGTGCCAGAATATTTCTGCTTCGGGGTTTAAGTGAACAACCTTGAAGATTATTTTCTCTTTTTCTCCATCCAAATCTGTTGGGCGCATAATGGTTGCATTAGGAGGAGGATAAATAAAACCTACCGGAGAAGTATTGGACTGAAAACAGCCGGGTTTTTTGGGAGGCAGAAAACGATAGTCTGGATTGCGGCGACTGTAATACCAGGCCATTAGGGGGGGCAGAACAAACCACGATTCCGAGATGATTTCACCATCTGGCTGGCAGGAACGTCTGGTCTGAAAACGCTTGTCGGGGGTAAGATGGGCCAGTTGGTGGTAAGGACATTCGGGGTTGGTTTTTATCGTGTGTGGGACCAGAATGATGTCTGTTTCGGGACATACATCTCCTGCTTTGTAACCCGATTTTTTGCAGACAAGTTTTTCTTTTAAATCGTCATGAGGGGTGTCGTACCAGCCAGCAGTTGGCAGCAGGTCGAAGAGCCTGAACATGAGAGGTCCTGCCGTGGTACCGCCCAGAAGTCCTGCTCTTCCTTCCCCCGAAGCATTTCCGGCCCAGACTCCCACCACATAGCGACCACTGATTCCGATACTCCAGGCATCCCGGAATCCATAACTGGTTCCGGTTTTCCAGGCTATATTTTGTCCCGATGTGAAATTTTCCCACCCGGTTTCTTCAGGAGGTCGAATCACGCTTTTCATAGCCTCCAGCATCCACCAGATCGCCCCTGCCGAAAAGAGAGGTGGATGGTCAGTCAGTTGTGATTTCTTTTTTGCCGGATATTCCAGAAACAGTGGGTGGATGTCAGTTGTTCTGTATCTACTGTTATCCGATGGATAGTGTTTTAAAATCCGTCCCATTGTAGCGTAGGTTCCTGCCAGATCCCAGAGAGAAACTTCTCCGCCACCCAGAATCAGGCTAAGTCCGTAATGGCCGTATCCTTTATCCATGGTTGTAATGCCTGCCATGGAAAGTTTTTTGAGGAATTTTTCCGCTCCATGTTGATGCAATAGGCGAACAAAGGGGATATTCAGTGAGCGGGAGAGTGCCTCATTGGCCGGAACGGCACCATCGAAATTGCGGTAAAAGTTGGAAGGGGAATAATTCTGATACTGGGTGGGGATATCTGCTAAAAGTGTTTGAGGAAGAATCGTCCCTTCCTGGAGGGCATCAGCATAAAGTAATGGTTTAAGTATGCTTCCTGAACTCCTTTTTGCTCTTACCATATCAACGGCATGTCCTGTGTTTTTTTCCCGCGGTCGGCTGTTGCCCACATAGGCCAGGACTTTTCCCGTTTCCACATCGGCAATGATGGCTCCTGCATGGCGGATGTGGTTGGAGGCCATTTGGTTGGAGTGGCGTTGCAGGGCATCGGCAGCTTGTTTTTGCAGACCCGCATTTATTGTCGTGTGAATCATTTCTCCCGGTCGGGTGTTCAGGTAGTAATCCACCAGGTGGGGAGCAATGGAGGGCAGCGAACGTGTCCCTTCAGGGAGCGGCTCCTGAAGCGATAACTTTAATTCTGTTGAATCAATGTAGCCCTTTTCGGAGAGCTTTTTCAAAACCCGGTCGCGCTTTTCTTTAAGGGCCTTGCTGTTATGTCCGGGACGTAGCATCCCGGGTGCATTTGGAAGCACTGCCAGAAGTGTTGCTTCTGCCCAGGTGAGATGTTCGGGCGGACGTTCGAAGTAATGCCACGAGGCTGTTTCGAAACCTACGATGTTTCCCCCAAATGGAGCATTGGCAGCATACATGAGTAAAATCTCCTTTTTGCTGTGGCCCAGTTCCAGTCTCAGGGCTTTTGCCATCTCCAGAATCTTGTTTTTGATGGTCCTGGGGGCATTCACAGACATGCGGGCGACTTGCATTGTGATGGTGCTGCCTCCACTGACAATTCTATTTTGTTGGACGTTTTGCACTCCTGCCCGAATAACCGACCAGGGGTTGATGCCCGGATGATAATAGAAATACTCATCCTCAAAAGTGAGAAGGGCGGTCTTGTATTTTTCGGGCAACTTTTCAGGAGCGGGAAACCGCCATTGTCCGTCCGCGGCAATATGGGCACCCACGATGGAGCCGTCATCAGCAAAAACAACGGTTGATAGCGGTGTGTTGAACCGAGGGGATGGGACGCACAAGAAGAGAAGAAAGATGACCAGAAAACCCACACCGATGCGGAAAGGTTTTCCGGTCATTATTTTTTTTACTGATTTGCTCATGCGGTTCTTTGTATGATTGCTTCTTTGGCTTCTCTAAAAATTTGCCAGCAACTGTGTAAAGATTATAAGGAGAACCATAGCTACGGGATAAACAGTGGCATAAGCAATGGCCGGAGCATTCGTGTCTGTCATCGGGTCAACCGCTGCCAGGCCTGGGGTACTTGTCATGGAACCGGTAATGGCTCCCAGCATGGTGAGGATATTCATCTTTTTCATGAAGTAAGCTGATAATACGGCAAGTACCATAGGAATCATTGTAATTGCTGCACCTATGACAAATAGTTGAGAGCCATATTGATTGTAGGTATCCACCAGCTGTGCGCCTGCTTTGGTACCTACTTCAACCAGGAAGAACATCAGTCCGATTTGTCGCAACAATTGTGTGGCGGCTCCTGACATACTCCAGATTATGGGGCCGGTACGTCCGATGCGGCTCAGTATCATAGCTACTGCAAGAATGCCTCCGGTAAGTCCAAGATTGAAAGAGATGTTTTCGCCAAAGGAGAGTGAAAGCCCTCCGAGAAGGATTCCCAGAACAATTCCGGTGGCGATGGGAAAAAAGTCGGTGTCCGATAGTTTTTTGTCATTGTTACCGAAAATTCTGACTACCTGTTTCATGTTTTCCCGGCTGCTGGCTACGGTGAGTTTGTCTCCCAGATGGAGCCTCATGGATGGTGAAGGGGTGATGTCGATGCCACTTCGGCGAAGGCGGGTCACGGTGGACTGATAGTTGTTCCACAGGTTGAAAGTCCCCAGCATTTGGTTAACCGCTTCCTTGTTGGTAACCAGGATGGATTGTACCTCGTACGATTTATGCAACGGAATCTGTTCTTCTGTTTCGTGTCCAATCAGCAGGCGTATCTTCTTTAAGGCATCCTCCGTGCCCACGGCTTTTACCAGGTCGCCTTTGTTGAGAACGGTGTCCGGCAAGGGAACAATGGCTTCTCCCTCGTGCATGATTCTGGAGATGACGGCTTTGGTCATGGAGCGAATCCGCAGTTCGGAAATGGATTTGCCCTCCACATTTTCATTTTCTACTTTGAAGGTCTTGCTTTTTATCTCAGGGAAACCGGCTTCATTAAGTCGTTCATATTCTTTTTCTGCTTTTTTGATATCCGCCTTGATAAATTTTGGATAAAGCCTGACAAATAAAATGACTCCAATTACCCCGAACGGGTAGGCGATACCATACCCGATGGATACCAGAGATGAGCCCGTAGCGTCTATCGCTGCAGCAAGGCCAGGCGTACTGGTAAGTGCTCCTGTTAAAAGTCCGATGGCCACCGGCATTTCTATTCCTGTCCACCAAAACGCCGCAAAGGTGATGGCGGAAGCAGAAGCCACAATAATGGTGGCAATAATAGCCAGGTCGCGTCCTTGTTGTTTGAACGATTCAAAAAAACCCGGGCCGGCTTGCATACCAATGGTGTAAATGAACAGAATAAG
>NZ_JADQBH010000113.1 GCF_016278715.1 Marinilabilia sp.
GTGAACACCTTATAATTTTTATCTCGTGAACAAAAAAAGTAAAAGCCCGCGCGGCATGAGGGCAAAAAGTTAAACGCTTTTTTTGTCGGACAGTAGTGATAAAAGAATTAAAATAAATCATATAGTATTGAAAGTATGCACTTTAAACTAAACAATTTTTTAAAATGAACAGCTTATTCAGAGGTTTTTGTAAAAGTTAACGGACTATTATTTATTCAGAAACTTGAACAATCAATACTCCGTTAAACTTTTGCAATACACTGCAAGCTAATTGTTTGCGCCCAAAAGTATTAGCTTGTTAAAGTTCAGTATATCAATAGTCTAAAAATATAGCGATCTATTAAACAATAATAAATTCAAATATTATAGTGAAGATTTGAATTATGGAAAGTAATGAGATTAACACAGACAAAACAGTAACACTTTGGATTTCCTAATCAGAAAGCGATTATAATACCATGATTAATCTTTTCAATTCCGGAAATTTTAATTGGTATTTCCTTCCATTTCAGATATCATAGACATTCTGATTGATTTAATGCAAAGGAGAGGTAACGATGAACTAATTCCTGAACCCCATCCATTTAGAAAGAAAAGACTTGAGTCTAAATCATCCCGTAGTTACGGAAATTCTAAAGAATGGAATAAAAACCACAAATACGTACTACCCATAAAAAACCCGTGCATGTTCAAAGCATACACGGGTTCCATATTTATAATAAGTCCTAAACCTAAGAACAATACTCCGTTAAACTTTCGTAACTGCCTGTCAACTAATTGTTTAAAACTACAAATCTCAAGGTATTAAATAGTTGTTTTTTAATATGATACAATCCATTTAACATCTGACATCCGAAAATCTAACGATCTATTGTAAGAAACTATTTCCCTTAAAAAGCGTGACTATTCGCGTCAATTTAGACTTGTCTAAGAACTCAATCCTTCAAAAACAAAAGTTAATCAGTTTCTTAATTTCCCATTTTAATTTCCAGGTTTTCAGCGAGAGCTGCCAGAAAATCTTCGGTATTGAGATAATGTTCTTCCTTCATTTCTTTACCATGAATGGTCAATGCCAGATCTTTGGTCATTTTTCCGCTTTCAACAGTATCAATGCAAACCTGCTCAAGGGTAAGTGCAAATTTGATCAACTCCTGGTTGCCATCCAATTTGCCACGGAACTCCAATCCTCGTGTCCACGCAAAAATAGATGCTATAGGATTGGTAGATGTCGGTTTCCCGGCTTCATGCTGGCGGAAGTGGCGGGTAACAGTACCATGTGCGGCTTCAGCTTCCATGGTTTTTCCGTCGGGAGTTACCAATGTTGAAGTCATCAGCCCCAGTGAGCCAAATCCCTGCGCCAGGGTATCCGACTGCACATCACCGTCATAGTTTTTACAGGCCCATACAAAGCGTCCGTTCCATTTCAGTGCAGCAGCCACCATGTCGTCAATCAACCGGTGCTCATAGGTAATGCCCAAAGCTTCAAATTTCTTTTGGTAATCGCTTTCGAAAATTTCCTGAAAAATATCTTTGAAGCGACCATCATATTTTTTCAGAATGGTATTTTTAGTAGAAAGATAGAGGGGCCACTTTTTCATGATGGCCTGGTTGAAACAGCTGTGCGCAAACCCTCGAATACTCTCATCAGTATTGTACATGGCCATGGCCACACCATCTCCTTCAAAATCATAAACATTGAATTCCTGAGGTTCAGAACCATCTTCAGGAGTAAAAGAAATAGTGAGTTTTCCTTTTCCCTTAGTCACGAAATCGGTAGCCCGGTACTGATCTCCAAAAGCATGACGACCGATACATATAGGGTGCTCCCATCCGGGAACGAGGCGGGGAACATTCTTGATAAGGATGGGTTCACGGAATACAGTACCTCCAATGATGTTACGGATGGTTCCGTTGGGCGATCTCCACATTTGTTTAAGGCCGAATTCCTCTACCCTCTTTTCATCAGGCGTAATGGTGGCACATTTAATACCCACATGGTATTTCTGAATAGCCAAAGCTGCATCAACGGTAATCTGATCGTCGGTAGCATCGCGGCTTTCCATGCTCAGGTCATAGTATTTAATGTCCAAATCAAGATAAGGCAGAATCAGTTGTTCCTTAATCATTTTCCAGATGACCCTGGTCATCTCATCACCATCCAGTTCGACCACCGGACTCTGTACTTTAATTTTCGTCATAGGTCAATTGTTTGTATATCAATTAGGTCAAATTAACAGTTTACATTCACACATAGTTCATGCTCAACCTCACTTTTACTCAATATCCAGGTTCAACATGTTGCGCAACCGCTCAAGTGTGGGGTTTTTCCCGGCCAGGACTTTGTATTTATCGGCCGCTGTATAAGCTTTTTGGGGGCCACTTTCGTCTCTTACATACTCTATCTCCAACAACAACTTTGCATTCCTGAGTTCTCGTTTCAGGAAATTAAACAAACCTGTTTTTTCTTTTAGCAATTCTACTTCCTGAGTCTCATTTTTCAGTGGAAACACCACCACATTGTTGCCTTTCAACCTGGGCGAGTGGGCAATAAGCATGCTGAACAAACGGGGATTGGATTGCTCTACAGACCGTGCATATATATTCCAGACCTTTTGCAACTGCTCTGGAGAAAAAGTTTCTTCCCAACTTGGGTCAATCCCATTATTTCCATCCGTTGTTTCATTCCCGGATTTTTCAGTATGTTGACTGACTGCACCACTTCCCGTTTTGGTAAACGATTTTATAGAAACACTTTTGAGTATTTTAGGAGCAGCAGGCTTGGCAGTCTGGCTTCCTTTGTTCTTGGCATTTCCTACTGAACCGGCGCCAACTAAAGGGTTCTCTTCCGGATTTTTCGTGGCAGCCGCAGCCGCTTCTTCATCTACTTTTTTTTTCGGTAAGCAGACGCGATAATTTA
>NZ_JADQBH010000253.1 GCF_016278715.1 Marinilabilia sp.
ATTATTGCCAAAAGTGCAACCACTTACAAACTGTACCCCATCCGAAAAGCAGTTGTTGGTTTCCACAATCGCCAGCAAGTCTTCCATACCATCCGATGCCTGCCGCATCAATTCCATCACATGCATAGTGCCTATAACCCCCATTGCCAGCCCGGGGCAATAATGACCATGAATCTGACCGGCCTGCTGCAATAATTCCCTTACTTCTCCCCTGGAAATATGTTTTTCAATATTAATACGCGGACTGGAAAGCGTTGAGTCTTTTATACTTTCAAGGTTTCTGTAGAAAGAGAAGTCAGCAGGTTTTAAATCCAGTATCGGAGTACCATCAAGAGCATCCAGCCCGGATACAATCAATGTATTGCCTCTGCGTTCGAGCAACCGAACGGTAGTAACTCCTATCCCATTGGGTCTGTTTGGACTTCGTGAAGCAAACACCCCCCTAATTTCACCGTTAAAGATTCGCGTAATTAAACTGTAATCATCCGATTGATGAAAAGAAAAAACCACATCAATAAAATTTTGTTCCTCAATGTGAAGCAATCCATCAACAAAGAGCTCATCCACAACAATTTCAGAGATAACATCTACTGCATTTTTCACAAAATGCTTTTCCTTTAATTCATTTTTTACCAGTGCGATGGAGGCGAAAAAATTCATGGAATAAGTTTTTAGTTATTTTTCAATTAGAGATTAAAATGTATTTCTTGATTTTTCAGATGTTAGATAATTCAAACAACCATCATATACCTCATGAAAAAATGCCAGCCATATACGCTTCATTATCAATTTTTTAAAACAACAACAATGAAGATTTTCATTGGTATCTAATTAATAGATTAAGATTGCTTCACTGCGTTTACAATGACAACATTGCTGAATTTTGGGGCTTGGAGGGGGGTAATTTTCAGCAAGGACTAAAATCAACCCCTCTCCACCCTGCTTAAAACCTTTTGAAAGGTTCATTGCGTGCAAAGCGAAGCAAATGTTTTTCAAAAGAAGTTCCACCGGTTACTATTGAAATGTTGTATTAAATAACTGGCAATTAAAGTTGACCATTTTAAAACTACTACCCGATATCTTTATCCAAGCGTGGGAAGAATATAACTCTGCCCTCCATTATTTATTTTCTGTACATCCACATCGTAAAGCGTTTTGAGGTTTTGTTCCGAGATCACACGTTCATCCCCCATGGTAATAATTTCCCCATTTTTAAGCAACAAAAACCGATCGGCGTAACGCAAAGCCAGATTCAAATCATGAATTGCCACAATGACAGTTATTCCTTTAACGGAGATATCCTTTAAAACCTTCATTACCTCAATTTGGTGACTTAAATCCAAACTGGAAGTTGGTTCATCCAAAATTAGAACATCGGGGTCCTGCACAAGAGCACGAGCAATATGAACCCGTTGCAATTCTCCTCCGCTAAGTTCACTTGTCAGCCTCAGTGCCAGATTCTCAAGTGAAAACTCCCGGATGATCTTTTCCGTTTTCCGGATGTCTTCCTTTCCCGGCGCCCAGTTAAGATGTGGTTTGCGCCCTAACAAAACAGTATCAAAAACCGTAGCCATAGCAGAACTGCCACCTACCTGAGGAACATAACCGATATGACGTGCAAGAAACCGTCTTGTGAAAGTATTCAAAGCTTGTCCATTCAGTTCTATCTCTCCATCGTCAGGCTTCAACAAACGATTAAGAAGTCGGATAAACGTACTTTTTCCACTTCCGTTGGGACCAATTACAGCATAAAAAAATCCGCTCTTAAAACTGCATTCGAGTTGTTTCAGTATTCTTTCACGCGAATATCCAAATGACACATTTTTTACATCAATATCCATACATTCATCTGCTTTTTCTGACTTTCCGGATAATTAAAAACAAAAAGAAAGGCGCCCCGACAAAAGAAGTCACAATGCCCACCGGAATTACCACAGGGGCCATAATTGTACGGGAAATAATATCAGCAAGTAACAAAAAGGCACCTCCCAAAACTACCGAACCTACAAGAACAATTCTGTCGTTGTACCCTACCAGCCAGCGTGTAACGTGAGGTACTACTAAGCCCACAAATGCGATAATTCCAAAAAATGCTGTTGCAACTGCAGCACATAATGATGCTACCACTACTGCAAACAGGCGCAACCGTTCTACATTGACTCCCAGGCTTTTTGCCACTTCATCACCAGTACTCAATGCATTAAAACTAAAGGCGTTCAAAACAAAATATAAAACAGCAGGAACCAGCACAACAAACTGAATTACAACCTTATCCCAGGTAGCCTTCGCCATATCACCAAACATCCAGCTAATCACGGATGCCAGTTCAACATCAGTTGAAATGTACTGAAGCAGGGATGTGCCCGACTGAAAAAGAGAAGTGAGAATTATTCCGGCCATCACCAAAATCTCCGGAGTAGCTCCACGCCAGCGGGCAAAACCAGTAATAAGTAAAGCACAAATAAGTCCAAAGAGAAAAGCAGACAAAGTAATTACCCATGGCATTTGGGCAAGATTCCCGAAACGGGCCGACGCACCGGCTCCCACGGCTCCCAATACTACAATGGCAAAAGCTGCCCCGAAAGCCGATGCAGCACTTAGTCCTAAAGTAAATGGAGAACCCAGGGGATTTCGAATCACCGTTTGAATCACCGCACCCGAAACCGACAATGCTGCTCCTGTAGCAAAAGCTGCCAAAACTCGGGGCATTCGTATCTGAAACACCACCTGCTTTACAATTTCGCTGCCGCCCCCCGTCAGGGTATCTCCTACATCAGCAAGGGATAATAAGGAGCTGCCCATGGAAATTCCCCAAACCATCAAAATCAATAGACTCAGAACAGACAATATGAGAAAGAGGGTCCTCCGGTAACGGTGATTCCTTAATTGGCGTCTCAATTCAATACTGCTGCCATCCTTCATACATCTCTTTCATTTGGTCAAAAACGTCGCTACCAAGCATAAACTGATATATGTCCCGTGCTTTTTTCTCAAAGTCCACATCCTCAAAAGCATCGGGAAAGATTACTTTACCCGCAAACCAACTGTTAATCAGCACCGTCTCAAAATTGGTTGCATAAAAATTGTGGGGCATCAGGGAATAAACACGTCCTTTATTAAAAGCACCAATTGTTTTCCTTAACGGACTATCCGGGGCAATAGTTGGTAAAACCTGTTCCAATCCTGCGGCATCCAGAAAGAGATAATCCGGATTCCATGCAATGATCTGTTCAACATCCACATATCTAGCTGTAGGATGAACCGGCTCAATGTTTTCAAGGCTCCTTGCAACATTTGAAACATGCAAAAAATCAAATGGGCTAAAATAAGCCTGCGTGGAAGCGATCCCCTGAGCTCCCCGGTAAGAAACACCTCCAATATATGCTCGAATAGATTTTGCATCATCCGGTGTCCGGGTGTAAAGTTCTCCAATTTCATTTTCAATAAATGCTTTCAGAGAATCAGCACGCTTCTGTTTCCCTATTATCCGTCCAATCAATGATAAAGCACTATAAAATGTGTCCCGGGCATTTCTGAGATTTCCACTATTTAACCCAACCACAGGAATTCCTGTTTTCTCCTCCAGTTCATTCGCTTCAGTCACGGATGAAAAAGCCATGAAAATAACATCAGGATTGTTAACGGCGGTCAGCTCACTATCCCCGCCCATGTATGGTCCGATAACGGCCTTTTCCAAAAGCCTGGGACGCGCAAAAGCATACGGTCTTCCGGGACGAAATTCAATATCCTCAACGCCCGAAACCATGTTCGACAAGTCCATATAAACCAACAGACGCAAAGCTCCGGGGCCGACCCCAACAATGCGTTCCACTTTCTCAGGAACTATTACGGTGCGTCCGTACATATCAGTTATTTCTCTACCGGCCTCAGCTTTTTTATTGCCCAATATATTACATGCTGATGTTAACAGAAACAACAAAAAAAGAATTATACAATTCTTAATAGCTACACTCATTGATAACTCCGCATTTTTTTGAACATCATGACTTTTCTTAAATACTTCACCCGGCAATAGTCATAGCCAGTTTGCCATGACTGATTCCTTTCAATGCCCTGAGTTTATCAGCCAATTTAGTCAGTTCTCTGGATTTTCCCCTGACGGCAATTATTTCCAAACACTCCTCCTCCGAAATATGAAAATGCTGCGAAGAGAGAATTATCTCGTGGTATTCATTCTGTATGGCTGTCAGTTTTATCAATAAATCATTTTTATGACCATTGTAAACCAATGTTATGGAACCTGAAACAACATTATTGCACTGCCACTTTTTTTCGACAAGATAATTGTTTATCAAGTGCCTTATTCCTTGCGAACGGTTGGTCAGAAAGTTGTCTTTCACAAAATCATCTAACTCATCCAGTAAATTTTTCTCAAGGGAAACCCCAAAACGAACTACCGACATGGTGTTATGTTTTAATTATTTGGTGTTACCACAAATGTAAGAATTTCTTTTCCATCCAGAAAAAACAGAAGTTGATTAACCAACAGAAAAACTCAACAAGGCACAGATAATGAACTCTTAATAACAAGACGCTTCCCCAAGAAAGAAAAAATAAAAATGCCTGACAAAAATTGTCATTTCCCGATTCATTGCTTTTTCACTAACTTAGCAGAATCAAAGAATTTGCAAAAACGGCCCTGTCAAAAAGGCGCTCGTGATTACAGGAAAAAATCAGAGACCCGTAAAACTATTTAACACCGACCATCGTAAATAAATAGAAATGCAAAATCTGTCATTCATAACCATCTTCCTGGGAATACTTATAGGTGTTGTTGAGCTCCAGGCCCAGGAGCAGGATAATCTGCATACATTCAGCAGGGATGAAAAAAACATCCATTTAGCTAAGGATTTTAAAGGAATTGAAATCCACAACCAACATGGAGATATTGTTGTTACGGCATGGATGAAAGATACCATTCAGGTAAAAATAGAAATGTCGGTAACGGCCACACACAGAGAAATGGCCGATGAAGTGTTTGAGCGCCTAAGCATCAGCATCACAAAACTGAATGGAATGGCTTATATGCGGACAGCTTTTGAGGAAGAGTTCCATTCAGCTCACCCATTCCGCATTAATTACGAAATCTTTATGCCTGCCGATAAGCAAGTAAAGATTGATAATCGTTTTGGAAACATAACCATATCGGACATCACGGGCAAACTGGAAATTAATTCCGAATACGGCAACGTAACACAGACCGGACTACAGAGAGTGGACACGGTAGTTTCCAAAATATCTTTTGGTGAGGCAAATTTTAAAAGTATCAACTTTACAAAAACAGAGCTCTATAATTCCGGATTAAAAATTGAAAATGTGGAGACTGCTTCCATATTCGGAAAGTATTGTCAAATTGACATCGGGAAAGCCGGTATTTTGGATTTCTCCAATGAAACGGCACGAATTAACGTTGACGAAGTGAAGGATGTTAACCTCACTGGGCAGTTCTGTTTTGTTTCCATCGATGAGATAATGAAAAATGGGAAATTTGAGATTTCCAACGGATTATTAATTACTTCTTTGTCGGAACAAACAAATGAGTTTTCCGTTTTTAATAAAAACGCCCCTGCAAACATCAATATCTCACCTGAGCTATCATACACTCTGCAGGGTGAAGTCACCGACGGAAATTTCAGACATGACAAGGATAGTCATTTTAAAATCATCAGCGACCTAAATAAGATATCCTTCTCAGGCGAATACACCAACCGCAAAGAAGAAATGGCGACCCTCATTCTTTTCAACAAGAATGCAGGCATCAATATAAAAACACAGAAATAAAACATTATGTCAGACTACTCAGATCGAATTCAGAATCTGCGCACCAAGATGGCCGCAAACGGAATTGATGTATGCATTGTCCCCGGCAGTGATGCTCATATCAGCGAATATCTTGCAGACCACTGGAAAATAAGAGATTATCTTTGTGGATTCACAGGCTCGGCAGGAACACTGGTTGTTGGAGTTGATTATGCATGTTTGTGGACTGACTCCCGCTACTATTTGCAGGCCGATGAGGAACTGGAAGGAACCGGCGTAAAACTGATTAAAGAAGGATTGCCTGACGTTCCGGACTACATTGACTGGATATCTGCAAACTTGTCTCCCGGTAGTAAAGTGGCCATTAACGCCACATGTTTCCCGGTTGAAAAGGTGAGATCGATGGGACGTGCTTTACGTCAAAAACAAATTCAGCTTGAAACAAAATACACATTTGCCGAAGATGTATGGGAAACCAGACCCGCCATCCCCGACACGCCCGTAAAGGAACACCTGGATAAATACAGCGGAAGAACAAGAAAAGAGAAAATTGAGCTGGTACGTCAACTTTTGAAAGCAAAAGAGAGCACCCATTATGTAACCGGTGCGCTGGACGAGATTGCATGGCTCATGAACCTTCGCGGCGATGACATATCCTACAATCCTGTTTTTCATGCCTTTTTAATTATTTCACAGGATTATGTATCGTTGTTTATCAATCCCAACAAACTGACCTCTGTCATTGGCAAAAAATTGTCCAATGAAAACATCAGAATCAACCTTTACCAACACATTTACAATCACTTAAATGACCTACCCGATCATGCAGTGGTTTATATAGACCCCAACAGAAACAACTGGGCACTTTTTGAGTCTATTCCCCACTCTATTCCAAAAATCGAAGGAACGGGGCTTGTTACGCAACTTAAAGCCATTAAAACGGCAACCGAGATAGAAAACATCCGGCAAACCATGGTTCAGGATGGCGTGGCGATGGTGAAATTTCTAAAATGGCTCGAAGAGGAAGTTCCTTCCGGCAAGGTGACAGAATTGTCAGCTTCAAAAAAGCTCTCCCAAATCCGTGCAGAGAACCCTGAATTTCAGGGCGAATCGTTCAGTACCATTTCTGGATATGCAGCACACGGAGCCATTGTTCATTATCATGTTACACCAGAATCAGATGTTAAGCTGGAATCCAAGGGTATTTATCTGGTCGATTCGGGGGGACAATATCCCACAGGAACAACAGATATCACCCGAACTATAGCCCTTGGCCCCGTACCGCAGCAGGTGAAAAAAGACTACACACTGGTTTTGAAGGGACATATTGCACTGGCAAAGGCTGTGTTTCCAAAAGGAACCCGAGGGGTTCATCTGGATGCTTTTGCCCGTCGTCCACTTTGGGAAGCACGGCTCAATTATGGTCATGGAACAGGCCATGGCATCGGGTTTTTCCTGAATGTACACGAAGGACCTCAGAGCATTCGTTCGCAGGACAACGGTATTGCAATTCAACCCGGAATGATAACTTCAAATGAACCGGGGGTATATCGAACTATGGAATATGGTATCAGAATTGAAAACCTTATTCTCACCCGGGAAGCCGGCGAATCGGATTTCGGCACATTTTTTGATTTTGAAACACTGACTCTTTGCCCCATTGATTTATCCCTTGTGTCGGAAGATATGCTTTCTGCTGAAGAAACGGAGTGGCTAAACAATTATCACACAAGAGTGTTTGAAAAACTGGCTCCTCTTTTAGATAAAGATGTTCAAGCCTGGTTGAAGGAAAAAACAGCTCCGGTTAGCTAAATTGTTCGTTTAAATAGTAGAAGTCAAAGCATAGAGGAATCATATAGACCTGACAATCTATATCTTACCTGGAAAACTTTGTAAAACGGACTATAGTTTTCTAATTCGGTTGCAAAAAATATGTTTTCCGCGGCATGGGTAAATAATCCATGCCGCGTTGTTATGAGTTTAAAATTCAGAAGTACAACAAAAATAAAAATCAACTATTATGAAGAACCTCACCGTTCTTATCCTCTTATTTGTTTTCACAATTGGCCAGGCACAACAGCCGGAAGACAGCGGCCATAAAATCGAAGTAAACATCCCCGCATTAAGGGACACAACACTCATACTTGGTTATTACTACAACCAGAGCATTCATGTGCAGGATACCAGCTTTATTGACGGTAACGGCACTGCGATTTTTGAAGATACAGAGTCTTTACCGCAAGGACTTTACGTAGTCTATTTGCCCAATCAGAGATATTTCGACCTCCTTATTGATGCAGACCAACATTTTAGTCTGACCGCCGATACGACCGATATGGTTAAATCACTTGAGATCGAAGGCGCAGAACAGACGAAGAAATTTAATGACTATCAGCGCTTTATCAGCTCCAGACAGGAACAGGCCAAAACCTTGCAGGAAGCACTTCAGACGAAAGACCCAAATTCTCAGGAAGCTGAAGCGCTTAAAGGACAATTGAACGATATTAATAATCAGGT
Source organism: Marinilabilia sp. (assembly GCF_016278715.1). GTDB lineage: Bacteria > Bacteroidota > Bacteroidia > Bacteroidales > Marinilabiliaceae > Marinilabilia. Next base: position 8,299 of record NZ_JADQBH010000253.1, read on the forward strand.
TCAAAACGAATGGGAAAAACTTATAAGTGAGAATTCAGAATCCATGCTGGGTCTATTTATTAAAGGAATGCAGGAAATTGAGGTTCCGCAGTTCGACATAGATGAGAATGTGCAAAATAAGGATTCGCTACAACGAATTAAGCGATTCTACTATTACAGGAATCACTATTTCGACAACCTGCCACTTAATGATAAACGACTACTAAGAACCCCGTACTTTGCAAAAAAGATTGAGCAATACTTTTCTTCCGTTGTACCACAAAATCCGGATACCTTATTGGCTGAAAGTATCAAAATCATTGAACAGGCCCGTCCTGCTCCTGAAATGTTTAATTTCCTGGTATCTTATCTTTTCAACTATGCCAACAACAGTGAGTACATGGGTATGGATAAAATGATGGTTGGACTTGCTGAGAAGTATTACCTCTCCGGTGAGGCAGATTGGGCAGATGAAGAATTTCTCGAAAAACTTGAAACAAGGGTAAAAGAACTCAAGCCAACCCTGATCGGAAACCTGTCGCATGACCTGAAAATGCAGGCATATACAGGTGAGTATCACCGCCTCCATGAAATTGTTGCACCCGTTACCATTTTAGTCTTCTGGGAAACTGATTGTGGTCATTGCAAAAAAGCGATTCCCCAACTACATGAAATTTACCAGGAACAACTTCAGAACAAAGGAGTGAAAGTATTTGCTGTTTACACCCAGGGAGACCAACCCGAATGGGGTGAATTTATTGAGGACCATGGTCTTTACGACTTTATTAATGTGTGGGATCCCTACAGACAGTCAGGTTTTAGAGAAAATTATGATATCCGGAGTACCCCCACGGTTTTTGTTTTGGGCGAGGACAAAAAAATCATCGGTAAACGAATTTCAATTGAAGACCTGCCGGGTTTTATTGACCGTTATATTCAATCGTTGGAAGAGTAGCAGCTGGATTTTTGAGGTTAGAAGTTAAACCGAATCCTTTAAATTGGCAGATCAAAGGTATTATTAGCAAACTATTAATCAAATGCAATACAGACACCGATTTCTATTCCTTGTTTTCTTGGCAGTTTCAGCTCTGTTTTTTGCCTGCGAAGAGGAAGTCAAGCAAATACCCTCTCCGGAAATTTATCTGGCAAATCAGGATGCTGAAATTGAAATGAGTATTGGAGATACGATCACCCTTGAGCCGAAGATCACTTACAATGTAGATGCGCGTTACGAATGGAGAAAGAACAATGAACGGCTTGAGAACAACACCCAGATTTTGAAAGATACTGCCACCCAGTTGGGCCGAATGGAGTACTTCTTTAGCGCCACCACCCCTTATGGGTCTGATTCTATTACGATTCCGGTTGATGTAATTATCATGGCTGATTTTTCAGATCTTTTTCCGGAAAACTTTAAAAACGACAGTTCCTGGATTGGAGCGGTAGATGAAACCGGGTTTTCATACAAAGAGATATTCTTCACCACACAATTGAATGCTGACAGTACCTGGAGCGGGTTTGGATTGAGCAACATCCAGAGTAATATTCAAACCGAAGAAACAATTCCTCAAAACAGCGTGTACAATCCTTCCTCATCGAATAATGTTTTTTCGGTGGTCAGACATCCCAATGGATCGAACCAACCCTTGCCTTCCATCACCTTTGAAGATGGCCAAAACCATCGGCTGAAATCGATCGAAATCAACAATACCACTTTTGGTGTTTTTCTCCTGAAACATGGAAATGAGAGCTTCCAACGAATGGGCTACCCTGTCAGTACCGACCCGGATTGGTTCAAGGTCACCATTACCGGAATTGATGCGTCCGGCACTATAGTGAACCGTCAGGACTTTTTCCTGGCCGATTACCGGTTCGACAACAAAAAACGTGATTACATAGTGGACTCCTGGACAAGTGTTGACCTGACCAGCCTTGGAGCGGTCAACCAACTTCAGTTTTCTTTATCATCTAACAAAACAAACGAATCGGGAGAGATGATTACGCCGGAAACGTTTTGTATCGACAACATTAAGGTGCTCAATTAGTCTTTGCAAGTAAACACCAACTACTGCCTTTCGACAAGCTCAATGTAGCACGTTGTTCTCGTTTTTGAAACATTCAGGTACAAAAGGCAAACTCCTTGTTTAAAAAACTTCAAATGCAATCTATTTGGCGCTTTCTTATCAAAGACTATAAATTCCTTAGTTTTCTTGCCGGCAATAATTAGAAATGAAGTAAAGTTTCATCTCTTTCTTCCTGATGGTTCTTATGTGGTATAAAACCATTCACCTAACCATTAATTTCCGGACAGACTTTTTCCCACTCATATCCAGTTGGATAAGAAATGTCCCTGCCGGCAATAAGTTAGCAACCGCTGAAAGCTTGCACCGGTTATTGAAAATAAGAACATTGCGTTCATAAACCGGCTGTCCGTTCAAGTTATAGATGGTAATCGTTCCTGCACCATCCTCCGGGTGATAAATTGTTAAGTCCTGAACAACCGGGTTGGGTACAACTATGAAATTTTCGGAGGGTAGTTCAACAGATGTAGAATCGGTATAAGTTACATCTCCCACAAGCAGGTCGATCCATGCCAGTGAAGGCACATCGCCACTAATTACATCATAATCTTCCCAGCCGTTTAGTGTCTTCAGCATAAGCGTGTTGCTACTCTCAATTGAGGAAGCCTGATAAACAGCCCATTTATCCACTGTGGGAGTATCATCTAAATCATAACCTACAAAAAATGGCCCCGATACGGTAATCGGCTTGTCAAACATCACTAAAAACTCCTTATTGATGCTGTCATTGATTAAAACACGCTTCGCTGCTATCTGGAAAGCAGGTTCTTCAATTCCCGACCAAATTTTTATGTCCAGCTGTCCGTCACCCAATGTTTCATTCAATCCGGGCATCAGAAAAACACCGTATATTATGGCAGAAGATACTTCGCTGAATTGTTCTGCCACAGAGTAAATACCTTCGCTGTTAATACCTGTCCAGGCACCGGTTCCCCCGGGTATGGTTTTTATCACCGGAGTCATTTCATTTGTAAAATGAGACAATCGCACAATGGCTCCATTAAAAGGGTCATAACTATCCAACTGCATTCTTCCGTCTCCTGAAGGATTGAGCCACAAATCCACTCTGGCAGTGTCTTCCGGATAATTATTCCACATCCTGTTTAAACGCGCGAAATAATCGTTCACGGGATTCCCACACGTTGCTGCCCCTCCCGATAAATGTCCAATAAATTTACCATCTGCCAAAAACAAACCGGCACCCGAAGAACCTGCTTCTGTTGATCCGTCCTCCCATCGTGCCACTCTCCAGTGGGCGTCAGACAAGAAAGAATTCCCAAGGGGCGAACTGGCATTAAAACTGGTTGCCACAGGCGGCTCATTATCTATTGCCACCTTTTTAACGTCACCATTAGGATGATGAACGGTATGAACACCAGTGGTCGGCGATTGATTCAAATCCCAGCCTGAATAAAGAGGGCGATACCAGGCCGGCGGCATTTCAGTCATCTCCAACAGGGCGAAGTCCAGCTGATCGGCAAAGGCCCTTAACTGGGCCCCTGACAAACTCTGCATTTGGGTTCCCTGAATATTCTCCTGACAGGCAGGCACCTCATAATTCATAATAAAAACAATGTCCTGAGACTCCACTGACGCGCCGAGGCAATGACCAGCTGTCAGAATATAGGGCGTTCCGTCATTATTGGTGTTGTTCATTAATGTACCGGTACAATACTCCGTACCGTTTACAATAACCTGGCCGGTAGATTTTCCATTATCATCAATTACCGGGTCTTCAAAACAGGAATAATCGGTATGGCAGCTACCGCTACTGCCAAAATCGCCTGCCCCTTTCATTATCTTAAAAATATTGAGGAAGTCGTGGTTCACGGCTCCAATTTCAATAACACTTCCGTCTTCATCCGACAGCCCGGAACCTCGCCATTCCACCACTATTTCATCGCCGGGTACTGGAGCAGTTGCTAGTCCGCCCCATTCTTTGTTTGTCTCTTCCGTAAAAGCCCCGAGCACATAACTGCCGGAAGCATCATAAATAAAAAGAGAGTCACCCGCTGCCATTCTGAATTTGTCAAATACCAGATTCAGTGAATAGGCCCCAGGCGAATTTAGTGTCAACTGCCATATTAACCGGCCATCTGCAAGCACATCTGTCACGCCTGAATTAGAAGGGCTCAATCTAACAAAATGGGGATAGGCAAATGTTAACGCCTGGCCTTTTTTATTGGCCCCTAGATCAATACGTATTTCATCAAAGGTGGGGGGTGAAAAATAAATTCTTTCTTTTTCTGAGCTTTTCTTTACAGAAAACGCTCTCTTCAATTGTCCTTCGCTTTTAAACAAAGGTTTTCCTCCGTGTCCCACCTGAGCAAAAACAGAGATGTTCAATATCAGAAATATAAAAAATAAAGTCTGCCTCAGCATTATTTTTGTTTTACGAAATAGTACCTGCATTTAATGTTCATCAATAATACGAAAAAAAAGCAACAGGGTTTAAACCAAGTGCATTTTCTTGTTTAATTATCCTTTTCAGGAATAAAGCATTTCAGGATTTTTGGGCTTGGACGGGCTGATTTTCCGCAAGGCAGAAAATAAATCTTTTACAAAACCTGGCAAACAGAGCACAACTCTATCATAATAAAAACCTTACGCCATTGAATCTCCGCGTTTAAGCTTTTGTTTTGCGGAATATTGAAATGGTGACAATGCAAAAAAGGTTTTCGTCCTGACAAACGAAAACCTTTCTGTTTTTTTATCATTTTCTTATTTCAATAGACCTTAGCCTCCCTTTCACCGCGGAGAACTTCAAGTGCGTTCATGGCTAAAGCCGACATTTCATCTTCACCCGGATAAATTTTAATATTTCCAATCCAGTCGGTATATTTGCGGATAAAGCTTAAAACAGTGTTGTTCTGAGCCATTCCTCCGGTAATAAGTACAGCATCGACCTGTCCCTGCAAAACGCTGACACATCCGCCGATGGCTTTCGCCACCTGGTATGCCATAGCATGCAAAACCAGTTCTGCATGTTTATCTCCCTCAATAACCCGCTGACTGACTTCATGAGCCTGATTGGTTCCTAAATGGGCCATTAAACCGCCATTTCCGGTAACCTTTTTCCGCATTTCATCATGAGAATATTTCCCACTAAAGCACATATCCACCAGTGCACCGGAAGGCAAAGTGCCGGCTCTTTCGGGCGAAAAGGGCCCATATCCGTCCAGCGCATTATTAACATCAATAATTTGTCCTTTGCAATGTGCACCTACTGATATTCCCCCACCTAAATGAGCGACAATAAGATTGAGTTCTTCATATTTTTTCTCGACCGAACGGGCATAATTGCGGGCCACAGCCTTTTGATTTAGTGCATGAAACACCGATGTCCTGGGTAATTCAGGCAATCCAGTGATACGGGCAACCTCGTGAAGTTCATCAACGACCACCGGATCGGCAATAAAAGCCCTTGCATCAGGAATGCTTTTGGCAATATCATCGGCAATCAGTCCCCCAAGATTACTGGCATGTTGCTGCTTACCGCTCCGGTTCATCAGGTCGTTTTTCATAGATTCATTCACCTCATAAACCCCCGATGGGATGGGACGAAGAAGACCGCCACGGCCTACCACAGCATTAATTTCGTCGACATTGATACCGGCAGTTATCAGTTCATTCAGTACAGCTTTTTTTCGAAATTCATACTGACTGGGGATGTCGCCGAAGGGGGAAAGCTCTTCGGATGAGTGCCGAAGAGTCTTCAGCAGAACTGACTTAATATTTTCATAAACAGCAATTTTTGTAGATGTAGAACCCGGATTGATAACGAGGATCTTAAATTTTTCCATGCCTTGACGTTGGTTATAAGAGTTAGTAAAATATAATCGTTATTTTGCCAGAGCTGCCAGCAAAATACTGTTAAACTTGCTCTCTTCGGAGTCGCTTCGGGAGGTAAGTACAATAGGAACTGAAGCACCAAGGATAACAGATGCCACTTTGGCTTTGGCAAAAAACACCAGACTCTTGTACAGCACATTACCCACCTCAATATCAGGCATTAAAAGCAAGTCAGTATCTCCTGCAACATCGCTCTTAATGTTTTTATGATGAGCACTCTCAAAGCTTACGGCATTATCGAATGCCAGGGGGCCATCAATAAGACAGTTTTTTATCTGATCGCGTTGATTCATTTTGCTCAAAAGAGCGGCATCGGTGGTAGCCTGCATACTCTCATTAACCATCTCAATAGCACCTAAAACAGCAACTTTAGGCTTTTCAATTCCTAAAGCGTTGAGGTAGGAAACGGAGTTTTCGATAATGGCAATTTTGTCTTTCAATGAAGGAGCAATATTCATTGCCACATCAGTCACCGCTATCAGTTTGTGATAAGTGGGAACTTCAAAAAACGCCAGATGCGACAACAGTCTGCCGGTTCTTAACCCCCACTCTTTATTCAACACACCTTTCAGAAGAACAGGTGTGGGAACCTTTCCTTTCATGAGGATATCAGCCTCTCCGCTATTTGCTTTCCGTACGGCAATTTCCACACACTTTTCAGGATCTGCTTCATCAACAAACTCCACCCCTTCAAAATCATATCCCTTCTCATTGATGATGTGAAAAGTCTCCTCACGGTCACCAACCAGGATAGGAATTATTAAACCGGCATGATAGGCTTCATGAAGAGCATTCAGGGAAAAACTATCCTGCGATACCGCAAGAACAATCTTTTTTGGGGAAGCAGCCTGTTCCACCAATTTTCGAAGGTCTGAGAGATGTTTAAACATATTCTTGAATTAAAATTTTTAGTCAAAAAAAAAACAGAAGCCTCCATATCTCAGACCTCTGTTTTTTATCTTCAAAAAATTATCTGTTGGAAAGACCTTTCACAATCTCTTTAGTATCCTGGGCAATCACCAGTTCTTCATTTGTTGGAACCACCATCACCCGGACTTTACTTTCGGAAGTACTGATGTCCATTTCCTTTCCGCGCAATCCCTTATTTTTGGACTCGTTGATTTCCATTCCCATGAATTCGAGACCTTTGCAAACTCCTGAACGGGTAATATCTCCATTTTCGCCGATACCACCGGTGAAAATCAGAATATCAACACCTCCCATGGCAGCAACATAGGAACCTATGTACTTTTTGATGCGGTAATCGTACATTTCCATTGCAAGACGGGCGTTTTCATCTCCTTTTTCCGATGCCTCCTCAACCTCTCTCATATCAGAAGATATTCCGGTAATGCCCAATAAGCCACTGTGCTTATTGAACAGAGTTGAAGCAGAACGAGTCCCTATGGTTTCTTTGTCCATGATAAAAGTAACAGCACCCACATCCAAATCACCGCAGCGCGTTCCCATCATCAATCCTTCTATAGGAGTAAACCCCATCGATGTATCGACCGATTCACCATTTTTAATAGCAGCAACAGATGCTCCATTACCCAGGTGACACGAAATAATTCTCTGACTTTTGAAATCCACTCCAAGTATTTCACAAGCCCTGGCAGTCACATACCGGTGGCTGGTTCCGTGAAAACCATAACGGCGAATTCCATATTTCTTGTACAACGCCTGTGGCAAGGCATACATATAAGCATGTTTAGGCATTGTCTGATGAAAAGCCGTATCAAAAACACCAACCTGAGGTACATCAGGTAAGAGTGAAGAAATAGCCCCTATCCCTTTCAGGTTTGGAGGATTATGCAGAGGTGCCAGTTCGATACAGTCTTCCATTTTATTAATCACTTCATCCGTGATAAAAACGCTGGAATTAAACATTTCTCCTCCATGAACCACACGATGTCCTACGGCATCAATTTCATTCAAATCGCTGAGACATCCGTGTCTTTCGCTGTTAAGCACACCAAGAATGTAATCAATCCCGGTTTGATGATCCAATATTTCTCCTTCGAGTAATACTTTTTCACCGGTATCTTTTTCGTGCTTTAAAAAGGAACCCTTAAGGCCTACCTTTTCAACTCCCCCTTTGGCCATTACCTCCCAGGTGGAATCGTCCATATTAAACAACTGATATTTAATCGATGAACTTCCACAGTTGAGTACCAGTATCTTCATTGGTATAAATTTTTATTAAGTCTTTATAAGAAAAGCCAAATCCAGCGTTATTCTAATTTTTGAAACAGTCATTTACGAAATGTAAACTTCCTGGTTTTAAAAACTTCGAAAGCCTTGTCTTTGAAAATTTCTTATCAAAAACATATAGAATGGTTGTTTTCTTAGTGACACTATTTAGTTTTTTCGTTGGTTTGCAGGAAAAGGATTTTTTTGAAATATACTTGTCAGTATTGTCAGCAAAAGGTATTTGAATCCTCACAAATACGCTTTTGAGAATACCTGAGCAACCGACAAAATTACCCATCAATCTTGTTTCCGTCGGAATCGTATTTAAAGAAACCATAGTTCGTTTGCACACCCAGACGCTTTGCACGGACCAAACGTTTTATCAGTGGAGATGGTTTATATTTAGGGCCACCAAACTCTTCATAAAGATTTTCCATCCATTTCTCAACCTTGTTGAGTCCCACAATATCGGCCATTTGAAAAGGCCCGAAGCGCATTCCCATACCGATAATCATGGTTCGGTCAATGTTTTCCGCTGTAGCCACCCCTTCCATCAGCGCTTCGCAGGCCTCGTTGAGCAGAGTTACAAAAAGACGGATACTCACCAAACCTGCGGACTCTTCAACCGGAATCACCTCCCGGTTTATAAGCTTCACAAAAGTGCAAACCTTATTGTAAACTTCATCGGTGGTATAAAGACCTTTTACCACCTCAATAATTCGTGCTTCCGGCGAAGTAACAAAGAAGTGAAGACTTACACAGCGATCCGGAAATTCAAGTTCACTGGCCAGTTCCGTAATGATAATAGTAGTGGCATTGGTAGCAATGATGGCATCTCTTTCAACTACCTGCTCAATTTTATGGAAAACATCTTTACGGGCATCGATGCTTCTCAAACCGGTCTTTTCATCCGCCCTGACCGCTTCAATGACAAAATCACATCCTGCGAGATCCTGAAAATCCAGAGAACCTTTGATGCGGCCCAAAATAGCTCGCTTTTCGCCTGAAGTCAAACCCCATGTTTCAATACGGTTGTCCAGTTCCTTTCCAATATTCTCAAGAGAGAATTGGATCTTTTCCTCACTCAATTCAATAAAAACCACTTCTATCCCGTGCCAGGCAGCAATTCTTACGATATTCTGTCCTTCTTTGCCACAGCCCACAACACCAATTTTGGAAAAAAGTGTTTTTACGCGTCTTTTTGCACTTAATGCATACCTTTCAATAGGTTCTACAACAATTTCTGCCATTTCTGTTTTTCGTTTTTACTTAACCTGATAAACCAAAGCTACCAGGCAAAAAAGGCCGAAATCCGGCCTCTTCAAGTTATATTATTCTGCAATAGCCTGATTGGCTGTAATTGCTGCCAGGCTCACAATATCACTTACCGAGCAGCCACGGGAAAGGTCATTAATGGGAGCAGCCATTCCCTGCAACACCGGCCCAATGGCTTCGGCATGAGCCAACCGCTGTACCAGTTTGTAAGCTATATTTCCTGTTTCCAGCGAAGGAAAAATAAATACATTAGCATGGCCGGCAATCTCACTACCAGGTGCTTTCTTTTTAGCAATTTCCGGAATAATGGCGGCATCAACCTGTAATTCTCCGTCAATTTTCAAAGTTGGATCTTTTTCCCTGGCTAATTCAGTGGCTTTCACCACCTTATCAACCATTTCATGTTTTGCACTCCCTTTGGTAGAAAAGCTCAACATGGCTACACGGGGTTCAATACCTAACAGGCTCCGCGTTGTTTGTCCGGTAGCAACAGCAATTTCAGCAAGTTCTTCCGTGGAAGGATAAGGATGAACGGCGCCATCAGCAAAAACAATAATGCCATCTTCCCCAAACTCTTTGTCTTTCAGCACCATAATAAAAGCACCCGAAACCACGCTAATACCGGGTTTTGTTTTAACGATCTGGAAAGCAGGACGTAAAACATCACCTGTTGCATTCTCGGCTCCTGCCACTTCACCATCGGCATCCCCGTTTTTAATCATAAGGACAGACAAATACAACGGATTCTCTACCAGTTGAGAAGCCTGTTCTCTGGTGAGTCCTTTCTTCTTTCGTAAATCATACAGCAAGTCGGTATATTCCTCCTTCTTGTCATGGGCTTTCGGATCAACAATGGTAGCTTTGGAAATATTTTTTAAAACGTGCCTGCGGGCTTCTTCTTTAATGGCCTCAGGATTCCCAATAAGAATCACATCAGCAAACCCTTCTTCAAGAATTACATCAGCTGCCTTAAGGGTTCTTTCTTCAAGACCTTCGGGCAAAACAATACGTTTTTTATTTTTAGCGGCACGCTCCTTCAATTGATTAACAAAATCCATAGTTATTTAGTATTTTTTAGTTATGCAAAATTAGTGGATTTGCACCGATTTCACCTGCTTTTTATCATTATTTAAGATGTTTAACAACAGAGCTTAATCGGCAGACAGAAATACAACCATCCTTTCTAGCTTAATGGAAGTTACACTTTTTTTGATTATAAAACAACTGCCACTAAAAGTACAAACCTCCCTGCCGAAAAAACCAAAATATCCACCATTGTTTGTTAACTTTGCAAAAAAGATAGACATTTTATGAGCGGTTATCCACCACTGGCAGAACGAATGCGTCCACAAACCCTGGAACACTATATTGGGCAGAAACACCTTGTTGGCGAAGGTGCAGTATTGTACCAGATGGTATCTTCGCAACGGATATCCAGCATTATCTTATGGGGCCCTCCCGGTGTCGGGAAAACTACTTTGGCCCGGATTATCGCCCACCAACTGGAACGGCCGTTTTATGTACTGTCAGCAGTCAACTCAGGTGTTAAAGATGTTAGAGAAGCCATTGAAAAAGCAAGAAAAGCCAGGTTTTTCAATTCAGCTTCACCTATTCTTTTTATTGATGAAATTCACCGTTTCAGTAAATCACAACAAGACAGCCTGTTGGGGGCCGTAGAGGAAGGGGTGGTTACCCTCATCGGCGCAACCACCGAAAACCCATCCTTCGAAGTCATCTCTCCCCTCTTGTCCCGTTGTCAGGTGTATGTTTTAAAACCACTGGAAAACGAAGATTTAATGGTGCTTTTCGAAAGGATTTTCCGGGAGGACACTGTTTTGAAACACAGAACCGTAAAGTTGAAGAATGACGAGGCACTATTCCGATTTGCAGGTGGTGATGCCCGAAAATTTCTTAATATCATTGAGCTCATCACAAACTCCTTCAACGAAAATGAAACTATTGAAATCACCAATGAAAATGTAACTCGGCAATTGCAGCAAAACCCGGCTCAATATGATAAGAACGGGGAAATGCACTACGACATTATTTCTGCATTTATCAAATCCATCAGAGGCAGTGCCCCCGATGCAGCAGTATATTGGCTGGCCAGAATGGTAGAAGGCGGAGAAGATCCAAAATTTATTGCCCGCAGGCTTATCATATCGGCATCAGAAGATGTCGGCCTGGCAAATCCAAATGCCCTTCTATTGGCCACCAACGCTTTTGAAGCCATTAAAATGGTTGGCTGGCCTGAGGCCCGCATTATTTTGAGTGAAGTTACCATCTATCTAGCTACAAGTCCCAAAAGTAATTCTGCTTATATGGCAATCAACCAGGCCCAGGAAGTGGTCAGAAAAACAGGAAACCTTCCCGTACCATTGCACCTTCGCAATGCCCCAACAAAGCTTATGAAGAAGATGGACTACGGGAAAGAATATAAATATCCGCACAGCTTTGACAACAACTTTGTAATTCAGGATTATTTACCCGACGAACTGAAAAACACAACTTTATTTGCACCACAAAAAAATCCACAGGAAAGTAAAATTACAGAGCGGATGAATCAATTGTGGAAAAAGAGTTAACTGAAGGTTCGTACAGAAAAGAATAAACACATAAGAAACATAGGGTAAAAACAGTGATCAGGCCAAACCGGGTAAAGTATATTTAAGCATCTTGAGTTTTGGCTCCAAAATTGAGATATTGCCAGTTTTCTAACCAACCAAAATATAACGAAATACACCACAAACTAAAAACACATTGGTCATGAATATAAACACCATCCCAAAAATAAAAAATACCGATAGCGGACAGTTTTTCCTGCTTGCAGGCCCATGTGCCATCGAAAGCGAAGAAATGGCCCTTAAAATTGCCGAAAAAGCAGTTAAAATCACAGATAAGTTAAGAATCCCTTATGTATTTAAAGGATCATACCGGAAAGCCAACCGGTCACGAATAGACTCTTTTACTGGAATAGGGGACCAAAAAGCTTTAAGAATTCTTAGAAAGGTATCCGAAACATTTGATGTTCCGGTCATTACCGATTTTCATTCGGCAGAAGAAGCAGAAATGGCGGCCGAATATGTAGATATATTGCAGGTTCCTGCTTTTTTGTGCCGGCAAACCGATATTCTTGTAGCAGCTGCAAAAACAGGTAAAGTGGTCAGCATCAAAAAAGGTCAGTTTCTGGCCCCTGAATCCATGATTTTTGCCATTGATAAAGTGAGAGACAGCGGAAACAATCAGGTAATGGTTACAGATCGTGGAACAACTTTTGGATATCAGGATCTCATAGTGGATTACAGGGGTATTCCCACCATGAAAAAGATGAACGTTCCGGTTGTGTTGGACATCACCCACTCGCTTCAGCAACCCAATCAGGTTTCAGGAGTTACCGGAGGCCAACCCGAATTAATCGAAACAGTAGCAAAAGCAGGTATTGCAGTAGGTGCAGATGGCATTTTTCTGGAAACCCATTTCGATCCGGCCAATGCCAAAAGTGACGGGGCCAACATGTTGCATTTAGATCATCTGAAAGACCTGCTTGAAAGACTGGCAACCATTAGAAATGCGGTAAAGGACTTTTAAAAATCAACAATTAGGTTGTCCAAAAAGTCATGGGCTTCGTGTTACTTGTCATCCTGAACGAAGTGAAAATTCTCATTGTCAATAATCTACAAGAACTCTGCCCACGCAACACAAAACAATGTAGTGACTTTTTAGACAGCCCCATTGTTGCCAAATGGAAATCGGCCCGGTCTTAACCAAACCAGTTATTTTTTATAATACTTTTTAGCCTCGGGCATGAACTCATGAAGTTTTCGAATTCGTGTTTCATCCGAAGGGTGTGTGCTAAGAAATTCTGGTGGGTTCTGCCCCCCATTGTTGGCCATACGTTGCCAGAATTCAACAGCCTCCTCGGGATTGTACCCTGCCATAGCCATAAAAATCAAGCCCAGTTGATCAGCCTCTGATTCGTGCGTACGAGAATATGGTAGTGTGTATGCCAATTGGCTCCCAACACCGTAGGCAGCCATAAATATGTTCTTTGTCTGTTCTGGTTTTTCCTCAGTCAAAATAGAAACGGCGGTACCTCCTAACTGAACAGTCAATTCCTGGCTCATACGTTCATTTCCATGGCGTGCCACCGCATGAGCAATTTCATGTCCCATTACCACAGCCAATCCCGTCTCATTCTGCGTAACAGGCAAGATCCCTGAATAAACAACCACTTTTCCTCCAGGCATACACCAGGCATTCGGTGTATCATCATCAACAAGATTAAACTCCCAGGCAAAATCCTCTATTCTCTTTTTCATTCCATGCTCCGAGAAATAAGATTCAACGGCAGCAGCAATCCGTCCACCAACCCGTTTAACCAATTCAGCTTTGTCTTTATCGCCAGACAATTGGTTTTCTTTCAGGAACTGATTGTATTGAGAAAAACTCATTGCCAGCATCTCCGATTCAGGAAGCATATTTAGCTGCCGGCGTCCTGTAATGGGTACCGTGGAGCAGGAATACCCGAAAAAGGCCAGAAATGCAATCATTACGACCTTTTTAACCATATTATGTACCATTTTCAAAAGTTTTAGAGATTTCCACCTCAGTTTAAACGTCACTCTCAATTATTATAACAAATATTACGCTTAAATGCTCAAAAGGCAATAAAGAAAAACATTTGTGGATTAAAAAGACCGAAACTTTGATATTCATAAATTATCACTATTATCCGGAGAAGCTTTTGTTGAAAATAGATTGCTTTCCAGATAAACCGGGACAAGTTGCATTGCTCGCAATGAACAAATTAGGTATGGTAGATTCCGCTTCGCCTTTGACTATAAAATGGTGGATGGCCCCTCAGCTCTGTGCATTACTTGTCAAAGAATCCTCCAAACCTAATCAAAAATTAACCTTTTCTGCGGGACTTTAATAATGGGCATCACCCTTGTCATACATTCATTATGCCCCAACCTTTTTTGGGCCAATTACTCAAGATGACAAGGTTTAAAAGGTTTTAAGCAGATTGGAGGGAGTTACTTTTGTTTTTGGTAATTTTATGCATCTCATGAAGAAAACTCATGAATAATAAAGGCTAAACGCGGAGACAGTACCTCTCAAAGTTTTTTAATTGAGAGTAGAACTAAAATTCGTGACGATCGGTTTTGTTTGACGAGAAAGCAGTGTAAAGAAAAGAGAATTGAGGAACAGTAGATTCAATCTACAACTCTTTCAGTAATGAATTTTCAGTAGATTCTGCCAGCATTTTATCAAAAAGATCAATCTTCTTTTTGATAACTCCAACCGAATCAGACCTTCCGATTATTGTTTCGGAATAACCGGTATTTTCGAGACGGTGCAAAACCCCAATCACATCCATCTTATTGATATCGTAACCTGGCAACAAAACAGTATCTTCTTTACTATCACCCTCTACCTCAACCAAAATTCCGGCTTCAAAAAGCTTGTAAACCAGGTCGGTTACCAACCTAATAGGCAAGCGCAGGTTTTCAGCCAGTTCGCTAACAGAATGATTTTTCTCTCCCCTGTCAAAAGCATTTACTACATATTTGACAATTAGTAAAGAAACCAATTTGTGTGCATAATTGCTCATATTTCTTGTGTCCACTTCAAACTCGAAACTTCGTTCATTCTGAAAAGCAAAAGAAAGTTCTGCACCAAAAAAGACAATCATCCAACTGGTCTGCATCCAAACCAGGAACAAGGGCAGCGCAGCAAAACTTCCATAAATGGCATTGTATTTAGAAACGCCTACCTGAAAGTAAACATATCCGTACTGAACACCCAAAAACAAGGTGCCGGCAATGATTCCTCCGAAAATAGCTGAACCAGCTTTAACTTTTGTATTGGGCATTATCATGAACAGTAGGGAAAATACAAGCCAAATCATGAAATAGGGAGCTACCCAAAGTACAAAGTTACTGGCATAACTTACCATTTGAATGTCACGCAAACTATTGGCAACAAAAACAACCAGGCCACTGGAGGTACCCAGCAACAAAATCGCAATCATCATCACCGAAACATAATCGCTGAATTTTCTAATAAACGGACGTGATTTTTTCACATCCCAAATATCGTTAAACGACTCCTCAATGCTATTCATCAGTCGCATTACGGCAAACAGTATCACCACCAAACTAATACCGGCAATCATGCCTCCCTTTGTATTGTCGAGATACTCAAGCGCAAAATCCTGAATCCAGGCCACCACCTCTTCATGTCCTGCCAAACGTTTTTGCAATTCTCCTTCCAATGCTTCACGAAAACCAAACCCCTTCGCGATTCCAAAAGCCATTGCAGCAATAGGAACAACCGACAACAAGGAGAAAAAAGTTAATGCTGAAGCTTTCACTTGACACTGGTCGATGATAAAGCGCCTTACTGCCAGAGAAAAAATACGAAGCCCACGAATCAACCAGAACTGTCTTTTTGAGGTATCATCACGCTGAATACGCCATATATCTTCAAACAAAAAGACTTTAATTTTATTGATTAAATTCGCCATTGACTACTCGTGGTTTGTTTGTTGTGGTTAAAAGAAGCGTTTTTTGTGTTTAGAGATTGCTTCGGGACGAGCCCTTGCAAGACCTCTTTTCACTTTTATATGAAAGAGGTTGACAGATGGCAGGGCGGCTTCTCTGCCCTGCCATCTGTCAACCTCTTATCTGTCCCCCGGAGGTTCCGTCATTGAGAGAGCCATGTCCAAAGCAATCTCCAAAAATACACATGCGACTATAAACTTATATCAAGTTCACCGGACTATTTGCACTTATCAAAAATTAAAAAACAGCAAGCCTGTAAGCCGGATTCTGTTACCCCAAGGGGTTCCTGTCATTGATCTGCGGCTACAGTCACCTGCAGCCTTTAGCAACCTACCCTTCGCGGCATCCATAAAAAGGAACCGGAGCGAGCAGCTCCGTACCAAAAGGTACCGTGATATACATGGTCTTGCAACCCGCGGGATGTACGGCTTTCGATGTCACCACCGAAACCGGTGGGCTCTTACCCCACCTTTTCAACCTTACCCTGAGGCGGTTATTTTCTGTTACACCTACATGATCTCACGACCATCTTCCCGTTAAGAAGCGCGGTGCTCTGTGTTGTCCGGACTTTCCTCCTGCCATGGGCAGGCGACAGGCCGGCTTGCTGTAAATGCAAAGTTATTAATTTTTTATT
The DNA here is from genome assembly GCF_016278715.1 of Marinilabilia sp. GTDB lineage: Bacteria > Bacteroidota > Bacteroidia > Bacteroidales > Marinilabiliaceae > Marinilabilia. The sequence goes on from NZ_JADQBH010000253.1 coordinate 24,879, forward strand.
CAATTTGATAAGGTCGGTACTTTTCAATCGGCACCAAATGTGCCTGAGGATATCCCTCTCCCTTTACCCGCGAAAGTTCATTTACTGCCTCTTCTCCAACATATTCACCTACGGTATAGCGATAGATACGGTCGCTGAGATAAAACTCCATAACGTCATCAAGACCCTCAAATTCACTCACATAAACAGGATATCTATAGGCGGCAAGCTGAATCGTATAAACTGTATTTCCATCAGGCCTAAAACCTCCACTACCCGTTCCTGATGAACCATTTAAATTATACGACCTTATATCCACTACAAAACACTCACTATACCCGAGACCTTTTACCCTGGATATTTCAGCACGTGCCTGGGCGGCTGAAGAAAAGGAGCCAACGGTATATCTTACATAACCATCTGCACACTCATACTCATTTGCCTGATCAATATTTTTAAAGAAAGAAGAACTCTGAGGAGCCTTCTTCAGGGCAAGAATTTGTACGGCAAAATAAGGAGCAGAAATCTCATTAACAGGAACAATTTTTTTTGTTGTTCTCAGTTTAGCCAATTTATCCGCTCCGACTTCAAACATCAGCGATTGTATCAAAATAATCGCACCTACAAGAGAATATTTAAGTATTTTCCTCATCGTTATCAAGTCTATATATTCAGTTCAGGGTTACGCTCTTAATCTAACATTTTCCAGACGACAACCTCAATTCTTCTGTTGGCAAGGTGTTCGCTTTCATCACACAATTTACCGCGCTTACATTTATTAATCAAATAACGTTCACCATAACCCCTTGGAATCAAATTTTGACTTTCAATTCCTTTTCCCATCATGATTTCCTTCGCATTTTCAGCAACTTTTTGAGAAGTAAGCAGATTGTTGTATTTATTTCCGCGGGCATCCGTATGTGCATTCAGTTTGACCACTGCACGAGGGTGGTTTTTCAGGTAAACGGCAAGTTGATCCAGCACTTTCTGTCCTTCGGCAGTAATTGTTTCACCGCGATACGGGATAACCATCGTCCCAATATCATCCAGCTCCACATCATCAAAAATTGGAGTAAGCTCCACGCCGTTTCGTGCAATGTCTTCCAACTCCATAATATCCACCAACATATTGCGGCTATTGAACTCCTCCCCTTTTGAGATAGTGATATTAAAAGATTGATTTTCTTTTCGATATTCATCGGGAATTATTAAATGAACTTTCCCATTCCGGTCGGTCGTTCCACGAACCACCAGTGCATTGTCGACATTATCTTTAACAACAATAAGCGCATCGGGTATTTGGGTGCCGTTAAAAGTACTGCTTACGGTGGTACTAAAAGCGTCAGGATAAACAGACAAATCAATTTCTGGTTCCGGCAGAGGATCAGACTCTACTACTGGTGTGGGTACAACTTCCGGCTCCGGTTCCGAACTTCCCTGGTCGACAATTAACTCACCCTCATCATAAATTATTCCTCCCATAGGAACCATTTCTTCTTCACTATCTGAGTTTTCTTCCTCTTCGCCTCTTGGCTCCACATAAAAAATCGCATCAGTTGTTCCACTTCCCAGTCGGTTGGAAGAAAGAAATCCTTGTTGTGGATCTTTAGGGTCAATGACATACCCAAAATCATCTTTATTGGAGTTATATGGTTTCATGAGGTTTACAGGATTAGCCCAGGTAGTTCCGCCCTCATGCTCAGCTTCAAAAATATCTAAGCCCCCAAAACCAAGGTGACCATTGGAGGCAAAATACAATTTATAATCTTTACTCACAAAAGGAAAACGTTCTTCCCCAAAGGTGTTAATTTCGGCCCCAAGGTTACGAATCTGCCCAAACTTGCCATTTCCACGGCGTTCGGCAACATAAAGATCGGTAGCACCGTGTCCGCCACTCATATTAGATGAAAAAATCAGGTATTTATCATCAGGAGTCACTGCAGGATAAGCACAGTCATATTTATCACTATTAATACTCAGTTCTTCTTCATTCCCCCATTCTTTTCCGTCGAAGGATACCCGAAATATTTTAATGCGGCTGTCTCCGCCTCTAACCCTTACACTTTTGGTGTAATACATTATTTTTTCATCGGAAGTAAAAGCAATAGCCCCAACATGATAGTCAAAAACAAGATTTTCAGAAAAAAGACGTTGATCCTGCATTTCACCATCTTCAATAGGTGAATAATATAAATTCAGGAAAGCTCTTCCATAACGATCCAGCTCATCACTATTTCCTGAAGAGGACGAATAAACAACCCCATCCTTATAATACTGAATACCAAACGACTGCCCATAGGTTGCTAAATCGGATGGGTTAACATAGACCTCTGTACTAAACTCATCATTTTCGATAGCAAACTCACATGATCGGATCAATTCCTGAATTTGAGCAGGATTGCCGATTCCCTCGTTCAAACAACGCTTGTAAAGGTCAATCGCGCCCTGATAGAATCCAATTCGATGGGTGGTTTTTGCATAAGTAAATAAATCCTGCCCTTTGAGCTGCGGTTCCAACTCCATATACATGTTAAAAGCATCATCGATATTGTTGAGTTCAAAATAGCAATGCGCAATCCGAATCCGGGTCTGTACACTTAAATCTTCACCGGCATCACGCGCTTCTTCGAACAATTCCAGGGCCTTAAACCATTCACCATCTTCAAAAAAACTATTACCACGCCGGACTTCACGGCTTTGGCCCAAAACCGCAACTGTGACCAGTGAAAAAAGTAATAACAGTGAAAAAAACTTATTTAGCTTCATAAGACAAAGATTTCAGTAGAGAATGGACTGATTAAAAATATCTGATGGAACGCATCCCCGGTCTTTTGCTGAATGAAAAATCAAACTGAAGACTGATTTCATGGGTTCCATAATTATTAAACTGATTCAGCTTACTTATCGGATAGTCGAAAGAATACCGCACGGTAAACTGATCATTTATGATATATTCACCCAAAAATACAACATCCGAAACGGTTCTGTAAGACAATCCAAGCCAAAAACGTTCCATAAACATCACATTTGCAGAAACGTCAAACTGCAAAGGGGCACCGTACACCTGTTTCATTAAAAGCGTAGGCTTAATCCTAATATCTTCAAGTTCGAAAACATACCCCCCATATAAATAGGTATGCATATTTTTGGGATCCAGCTGATTTTTAAACTTATCCGCATTATTATCGAATTGATTACTGAAGAATTTCGGAATGGAAAACCCGATAAAATAGGTATCGGAATAGAAATATGCTCCAAAACCAAAATTCAGGGCAAATTTACTCTCCTTACTGTAAAAAACAGGATCACCATATTCTTCAACAACAGCTTTTGTTCCGTCGTAAACCAGAGAACTCACCCCACCCTGCAAACCAAAGGAGATAAATCGGTCTCGTGTGTCCAACTGAAGCTTGTAAGAAACCGCTCCAAAAGCATCAAATGTATTGCTAAAACCAATATGGTCGTTCACTAATATCAGTCCCACACCCAGGTCTGTATCCTCGATCGGCCCATGCACGTTTAATGCCTGGTTCATAGGTGCTCCTTCGAATCCTAACCACTGATTACGATGAATAAGGATGCCACTAATAATGTCGCGTGTTCCATTATATGCAGGGTTCAGTAAACCCTGATTGGCAATATAATGGTTAAACTGATATTGGTCCTGAGCACGACTACTCAACGCCGTTAACACAAGGAATGCCAATATAAATATCATTCTTATCATAAGAGTCGGGTTTTGTTAAAGGATGCTGCTCAAACAAACAGCATCCCATAATCAAATTATCGTCTTAGTTCTATAAATCCGTTATATTCTTTGGTTTTAAGAATCGTTCCTACAGTCATCTTAACCGAAATGACATAAAAATATACACCGTTTGGAAGCTCTTCTCCTATAGAAACCATATTGCTTATATTTGATTTACCGTCCCAATCGTTCTGGTACCTCCTGCCCTCAGATTCATATACCAGATTTCCCCAGCGGTTGAATACTGTAAGTGTTATTTGCCCTTCATCAGGAATACCACTCAATACAAAATAGTCATTCATACCATCCCCATTGGGTGAGAATGCATTTGGTATCAGAACCTCCTCGTCGTTGGGCAATTTTTCATTTCCAACAATCACGGTAATTAAACCAGTGTCAATTTTAGAATCCGGACATACTCCAATGTTAATGGTGTACCTCACAGAATCTTTACCAACAAACCCTGCAGGACGCGTGTACTGAATAAATGGAGA